>NZ_CP128595.1:905000-1206666 GCF_030444335.1 Polaribacter huanghezhanensis
AACTTTTTAAAAGCCGAAACACTTTTAAACATAAATAGTGATGAGTTTTATGCAAGTTTGCAATCCCAAAAAAGCAATTTAATTAATAGCATAACAGCAATAATGCCAGATATTCGATTAGATTTCCCAAAAGAATTTAACAAATGGCAATCCTATTTAAACAAGTTCGATGTAAATAAAACAACGTCAGAACTTCCTGTTTTTTCTTCTGATAAAGAAAAATATTTTGTTTCTGGAAAAGGAATAAGAACCAACTACTTTAATGTAAAAAACTTAGAAGTAAAACTAAAAAAGTATAGTATTAAAGCTCCTTATAGCGGAATCTTAACAGAGGCTTTTGTAACAGACGGAACATTGGTTAGAGCAGGACAGAAATTAGGCGAATTTATAGATCCGTCAATCTTTGAAATGGAGGTTTCTATAAAGGCTGCTTTTGCTGATTTGCTTAAAATAGGCAATACAGTTTCTTTAACAAACTTAACAAGAACTAAGGCATATAAAGGAAGAGTTCTTCGTGTAAATGGAAAAGTTGATTTAGCCTCTCAAACAGTTAAAGTATTTATAGAAGTTGCACATAAAGATTTAAAAGACGGAATGTATTTAGAGGCAAACATTGTCGCAAAATCAGAAAAAAATGCGGTTGAAATTCCTAGAAAACTATTGGTAAATAACAATAGTGTTTACACGGTAAAAGACAGTGTTTTAATCCTTAAAATGGTGAATCCCGTATATTTTAATGCAGAAACGGTAGTGGTTAAAGGCTTACTAAATAACACCTCGGTTTTAATACAATCTGTTCCTGGGGCATTTGATGGAATGGTTGTTAAGGTTCAAAAAAAGCATTAAAAGATGAGAAAAATTATTACTTATTTTATAAAGTTTCCTGTCGCAGTAAACGTATTTATTCTTGCACTCGTTGCTTTTGGTATTATTGGTGTATTAGGAATGAAGTCTTCCTTTTTTCCCTTAGTAGATTCACAATTAATCAGTATTAACCTTACCTACCCAGGTGCTTCTCCTGAAGAAATTGAAGAAGGAGTGGTCTTAAAAATTGAAGATAATTTAAAAGGAATTGTTGGGGTAGAAAGAGTAACCTCTGTCTCTAGAGAGAACTCTGCAACAGTGAATGTAGAGGTTGAAAAAGGGAAAAATATTGATATTGTTTTATCGGATGTGAAAAATGCTGTAGATAGAGTACCGTCTTTTCCATCAGGAATGGAGCCGCCTGTAATTGCAAAAGTAGAAAGCATAAGACCCACCATAAGTTTTACAATTAGTGGAGAAGGGTTGTCTTTAAAATCCTTAAAGGACTATGCAAGAACAGTTGAAAACGACCTAAGAAGTTTAGATGGTATTTCACAAGTTTCATTATCTGGTTTTCCTGCAGAAGAAATAGAAATTTCTGTTAGAGAAAACGATTTAAGAGCGTATAAATTATCTATTGCAGAAGTAACAAATGCGGTTAGAAACACCAACCTTTTAATTACGGGAGGAAACATAAAAACACCTGAAGAGGATTATTTAATTAGAGCAAGAAACAGGTCATATTATGGTGTAGAATTGCAAAATTTAATAGTAAGAACAACCAAAACAGGAAATATTATTCGCTTAAAAGATATCGCAGAAGTTAAAGATTCTTGGTCAGAAAACCCCGATAGACTTTATTATAACGGAAGTGTTGCAATCAATGTGACTGTTAGCAATACCAATAACGAAGATTTATTATCGTCTGCAGAAAAAATCAAAGATTACATCCATAAATTTAATCAACAAAATAGCAATGTAACTTTAAATATATCTAGCGATGCTTCAATTACATTAAACCAAAGAACTCAATTGTTGGTAGAAAATGGAATTTTTGGAATTCTTTTAGTGCTGTTTTTCTTAGCACTATTTTTAAATGTAAGATTGGCCTTTTGGGTAGCATTTGGTTTGCCAATTTCCTTTTTAGGAATGTTTATTTTTGCGGCACAATTAGGAGTAACGATAAATGTATTATCGCTTTTCGGAATGATTATCGTTATCGGTATTTTAGTGGATGATGGAATTGTCATTGGAGAAAACATTTATCATCATTATTACGACAAAGGAAAATCTAAAATTCAAGCTGCAATTGATGGAACGATGGAAGTTATTCCTCCAATTGTATCGGCTATTTTAACAACCCTTATTGCATTTTCAACCTTTTATTTTGTGGATGGAAGAATTGGAAGCTTCTTCGGAGAAGTTTCTACAATTGTTTTATTAACCTTAACGGTATCATTAATTGAGGCTTTAATTATTTTACCTGCTCACGTTGCTCATTCAAAAGCGCTTTCTAGAAAAAACGAAGAATTAGGGATTGTAAAAAAACAAAATAAAATAGAAGCCTTTTTTAGAAATGCAAACAAAAAAGCAGACGGATTATTAGTACATGTTAGAGACAATTATTACTTGCCTTTTTTGCGCTTTTCTTTAAAGCATAAACTGTTTGCATTTGCCATTCCTATCGCATTGTTGATTTTTAGTTTTGGTGCAATTGGAGGAGGAGTCGTAAAAACATCTTTTTTCCCATCAGTTGCAAGTGATCGAATTCAGGTGACATTAAAAATGCCACAAGGAACGAACGATAAAATCACAGATTCTATTATTTCTGTTATAGAAAACAAAGTTTGGTTAGTAAGTGAAGAATTCACAAAAAAACAAACAGGAAATGTTAGCGTTGTAGAAAACGTAATTAAAAGAGTTGGTCCAGGAACAGCAAATGCAACATTAACAATTAATTTGTTGCCAGGAGAATCTAGAGAATTTTCATCTCCAGAAATTACAAATGCAATTAGAGAAAAAGTAGGAAAAGTTTACAGTGCAGAAAGTCTCACTTTTGGCTCAGGCGGAAATTTTGGAGGAAGTCCAGTTGCTGTTTCACTGCTTGGAAATAACATTTCTGAGTTAAAAGCAGCAAAAGAACTGTTAAAAGCTGAACTAGAAAAAAATGCTTTGTTAAAAGATATTTCTGATAATGACCCTGCGGGAATAAAAGAAGTTCGAATCAAACTAAAAGACAATGCATATTTGTTAGGATTAAATTTGCAATCGGTAATGAGTCAAATACGGTTTGCTTTTTTTGGATCGCAAGCACAGCGTTTTCAAAGAGGTCAAGATGAAATAAAAGTTTGGGTTCGTTACAACAAAAAAGATAGGTCTTCTATTAAGAATTTAGACGATATGCGAATAGTAACGCCCACAAACGAGCAAGTTCCTTTTTCTGAAATTGCAACCTATGAAATTGAACGTGGAGATATTGCAATTAATCACTTAAGCGGTAAAAGAGAAATTCAAATCACTGCAGATATGAAAACTCCTGGAGAAAGCGCAACGGATATTTTAGAAGATATTAAAGTGCGAATTATGCCAGAAATTATTTCTAAATATGCTACGGTAACACCATTATATGAAGGGCAAAATAGGGAAGCAAAAAAAACAATAGATTCTGTAAAAATTGTAGGACCAATTATTTTAATCTTAATTTATATTGTTATTGCTTTTACGTTTAGATCTTATAGCCAACCAATTTTATTAATTCTTTTGATTCCTTTTAGTATGATCGGAGTTGTTTGGGGACATTATTTTCACAACTTTTCTATTGGTATTTTATCTTGGTTAGGAATTATTGCTTTAATCGGAATTATGGTCAACGATGGTTTGGTTCTCATCGGTAAATTTAACACCTATCTAAAAGAAGGAATGAAATATGAAGAAGCATTAATTCAGGCAGGAAAATCTCGTTTTAGAGCCATTGTTTTAACTTCTTTAACAACCGTTGCTGGTTTAGCACCATTGTTATTAGAAAAAAGTAGACAAGCACAATTTTTAAAACCAATGGCAATTTCTATTTCTTATGGTATTGCTATTGCAACTATTTTAACACTGGTTTTATTGCCGTTATTATTATCTGTTTCTAACAAGGTAAAAGTATTTATAAAATGGTTAAAAACAGGAGAAAGAGTAACTTCTGAAGAAGTAGAAAGAGCCATTATCGAATCTAAATTTGAGCATGATGAAGAATAATATATATATAATCATTCTAGTTGCTTTGCTTTCTTTTCAAGCAAAAGCACAGCAAATTTTAACCAAAAAAGAAGCGTTAAAAATTACATTAGAAAATAACTACGGAATTAAAATTGCCAACAATAATGTTGCAATTGCCAACAATAATAAAAAGGTTTTAAATTCTAAGTATTTACCAACAGTTTCTGCTTCTTCTGGAGCAAATTATAGAAGAGACAATCAAAAGATTACAAGACAAGATAATACGGTAACAGAAGTTAATGGAGCTGTAACGAAGTCCTACAACGCTTCTTTAAATGTAAATTATACGATTTTTGATGGTTTGGGCAGAAAATACAACTATGACCAATTAAAAGAAACGTATAATTTATCAGAATTACAAGCACGAGAAACAATAGAAAACACTTATTTACACTTATTTACACTGTATTTTCAAATAGCCAGGTTATCAGAAAACAACAACAATCTAAAAGAAACTTTAAATATTTCGAAGCAACGTTTAAAAAGAGCAAAATACAAATATCAATTCGGTCAATCTACAAAGTTAGAATTGTTAAATGCTGAGGTTGATGTAAATAATGATAGCATTGCATTCATCAATTCTAAACAACAATATTTAAATGCAAAAAGAAGTTTAAATATTGTGTTGGGTCAACAAAAAGAAATCAATTATGATGTAGAAACGGAAGTTACTTTTAATCAAATCTTAAATTTTGACGCATTGTTAAACAAAGCAAAATCGAATAATGTTTTATTAAAAAAGACAGAGAAAAATCTTGCAATTAGTGAGTTTAATATCAAAATAAACAAAGCAAGTTATTTACCCAAAGTTGGGTTGTCAACTTCTTACGGATGGAATAACAGTAAGAACCCTGCAACATCTTTTTTAGCCGAATCTAACTCTAACGGATTAAATGCAGGACTAAATCTTACTTGGAATATTTTTGACGGTGGAAGTACAAAAACAAGAGTTGCCAATTCTAAAATTGCATTAGAAAATCAACAAATATTATTGCAACAACAAAACGAAACTTTAGAAAATAATTTAAAAAACACATGGTCTTTATACAACAACAAGCTGTTTGTTTTAAAAGCACAACAACAAAATGTAGTTTCGAGTCAAAATAACTTTGACAGAACTAAAGAACGTTACAACTTAGGACAAGTAACTTCCATCGAATTTAGACAAGCACAAATCAATTTAATTAATAGTAAAACAGCATACAACAACACAACATATGATGCTAAATTGATTGAATTAGAATTATTACAATTAACAGGAGATTTGCTAAATACAGAAATTTAGCAGCAAATTTAAAAGTAAAAAAAAGTAAACGATTAAAAGAATCTGAGACTCTTATTTAAAAGCATTTAACCCTGTAATGTCTAAACCAGTAATTAGTAAGTGAATATCGTGTGTTCCTTCGTAGGTAATAACACTTTCTAAATTCATAGAATGACGCATGATTGAGTATTCTCCGGTAATTCCCATTCCACCTAACATTTGTCTTGCTTCTCTAGCAATGTTAATAGCCATATCTACATTGTTTCGTTTTGCCATAGAAATTTGAGCAGAAGTTGCTTTATCTTCATTACGTAAAACTCCCAAACGCCAAGTTAACAATTGCGCTTTGGTAATTTCTGTAATCATTTCGGCTAATTTTTTTTGTTGCAATTGAAATTGTCCAATTGGTTTTCCGAACTGAATACGTTCCTTAGAGTATCGTAAAGCGGTATCGTAACAATCCATTGCCGCACCAATTGCGCCCCAAGCGATTCCATAACGAGCAGAATCTAAGCAACCTAACGGCGCTCCTAATCCAGATTTGTTTGGTAATAAGTTTTCTTTCGGAACCTTTACATTATCAAAAATCAATTCTCCAGTAGATGATGCTCTTAACGACCATTTATTATGTGTTTCAGGTGTAGAAAAACCGTCCATTCCACGTTCTACAATCAATCCATGAATTCTTCCATTTTCATCTTTTGCCCAAACCACAGCAACTTGTGCAAATGGTGCGTTCGAAATCCACATTTTTGCTCCGTTTAACAGATAATGATCTCCCATATCTTTAAACTTCGTTTCCATTCCACTTGGATTAGAACCGTGATTTGGCTCTGTCAATCCGAAACAACCAATCCATTCTCCAGAAGCTAATTTTGGTAAATATTTTTGACGATGTTCTTCGTTTCCATATTTCCAAATAGGATACATTACTAATGATGATTGAACAGAAGCAGTAGAACGAACACCAGAATCTCCACGTTCAATTTCTTGCATAATCAATCCGTAAGAAATTTGATCTAATCCTGCGCCGCCATATTCTTCTGGAATATAAGGACCAAAAGCACCAATTTCTGCCAAACCGTTGATGATTTGTTTTGGAAATTCTGCTTTTTGAGCGTATTCTTCAATAATTGGAGAAACTTCTCTTTTTACCCATTCTCTTGCTGCGTCTCTAACTAATTTATGCTCTTCGGTTAATAAATCATCTAATTGATAATAATCTGGAGCTTGAAATAAATCTGGTTTCATTATGTGAAATTTAAAAAGTGCCCCAAATTTAAAGAATAGAAGTTGAAAAAAAGACAAATTAATTAATTAAAATAAAGGTAAAATCTTTTTCTTTAAAAGCAACTCTTTTGTGTAAGTTTGTAATAATGAAGAAAACTTTAGGAAAACAAGAGCGCTTAAAAAGCAAAACGCTTATTGGAAAATTATATAAAGAAGGTAAATCTGTAAAGAAATTTCCTTTAAGATTGGTGTATATTCAAGCAGAACACACTTCAAAATATCCAGCGCAGGTTGGCGTTTCTGTTCCTAAGAGAAACTTTAAAAAAGCGGTTGATAGAAATCACTTAAAAAGATTGTTAAGAGAAACCTATCGCAAACAAAAACAACTTATTTACGACTCGATTGACAAACCGTATGTCTATATGATTTCTTATATTGGTAAAGAAAAATCTACATACGCTGAAATCGAAATCAAAATGGAACAGCTCTTAAAGTCGTTTACAGAACAAATTAAAAAGAACTAAAGATGAAAAAAAACATCAAAAATAAAACGATTGTAGGCGTCCTAATTGCAATTGTTTTTGTTTCGTTTTCATTTCAATCAAAATTTTTTGAGGTTGCAAAACAGATCGAAATTTACACCACATTATTCAAAGAATTGAACATGTATTATGTGAATGAAATAAATCCTGCAGAATTTACAACTCGCGCTTTAAAAAATACGTTAAAAGATTTAGATCCGTACACAAATTACTATAACGAACAAGATGTTGAAGCTGTCAAAATACGACGAGAAGGAGAGTATGGCGGCATTGGAGCAGCGATAAATTACGGCGATAAAAACCCTTTAATTGTTCGTGTTTACAAAGGGTATTCGGCAGATAAAGCAGGTTTAAAACCTGGAGATATTATTACAAAAATTGACAATCAGGTTTTAGCAGCATTAGAAAAAGAAGATGCCTCGAGTTTGTTGCTCGGAATTCCGGAGAGTAAAGTTTTTATGGAAATAAATCGACAAGGAAAAACAATTTCAATCCATTTAAAAAGAGAAAAAATAGAAATAAATCCGGTTCCATTTTACAAAAAAATTGATGATGAAACCGGTTATATTGTTTTGACAAGGTTCAATGAAAAAGCAGCATCCGAAGTAAAAAAAGCCTTTGAGAATTTAAAAAAAAAAGGCATCAAAAGCTTGATTTTAGATTTGCGTTCAAATCCTGGAGGATTGCTTGGTGAAGCCGTAAATATTTCTAACTTTTTTTTACCAAAAGGAACTACAATTACCACCACAAAAGCAAAAGTAAAAAAGTGGAGCAATATATACTTATCTAGAAACAATCCGTTAGATTTAGAAATTCCGATGGTGGTATTAATTAACGGAAGTTCTGCATCTGCATCAGAAATTGTAACTGGCGCCTTGCAAGATTACGATAGAGCAGTTGTGATAGGAAAGCGCTCTTTTGGAAAAGGTTTGGTGCAGCGTTTTAGAGCCTTGAGTTATGGAACGCAATTAAAAGTAACCGTTTCTAAATATTATACACCAAGCGGACGGTGTATTCAAGAATTAGATTATGCAAATAGAGATTTAAAAACAGGAAAAGTTCCGAAATTTTCAGATGCTGGAATCAATGAATTTAGAACTCAGAATGGCCGAAAAGTTTTTGATGGCGGCGGAATTCATCCAGATATTATCACCGAAAATGAAACAGTAACAGAAGAAACAAAAATACTGTTAAGTTCTAGAGCCTTATTTAATTTTGCAATCAATTTTAAAAATAAAAACAACACGATTACTTCTGCAAAAGATTTTAGATTTACAGATAATAATTTTAAACAATTTCAATCGTTTTTAAAAGTAGATACAACCTTTATTACAAAAGAAGAAGCATCCTTTAAAGAAGCTTATAGAACGTTGAATACTTCTCAAAACCAGAAAATAAAAACAGCATATTCGCGAATAATAAGCACGTTAAAATCAGAAAAAATAAAAGAGTTAATAAGTAATAAAGAACTTATAAAGAACGAATTAAAAAATATTATTTTAGATCAATATTACTATCAAGAAGGTATTTATCAAAATAAAATAGCATCCGATAAAACTGTTTTAGAAGCGGTAAAATTATTAAAAAATTCAACAAAATACAATCAGATACTATCGGGCAAAAAGTAAGCTATATAAATTAGTATCTTTGAATTACATTAAAAAGTAAAAATTTAAAATGAAAGAAAGAACAAGAGCGCAAGAATCTACAGGAGCAATAGAAAGATTATACATTTCGATGCGTCACTTATTTAGTAGAGGTTTTTACAAACCGATGGGAATTTCTGGTGAAGCATTAAGAAAATCATTATTGCAATTAAGGCCAGAAATTTATGGGTCTATTGCAGAAGAAAAAGTAGAATTAAACGGGTTAATTTATATTATTGAACGGTTACCAGAAGGAATTGAAGAATGTCAGTTTATCAATTTAACGGCTGATGAAGGCTATAAAAACTCACATTTTAAAGCAATTATTCCTCCAAAAAGAAGAAGAAATTGTTACAGAATAGACAAAGATCAAATGGATATTGAGATTACGCGTGGTCGATCTGAAATCTATGATATTTTAACGCATTTAACTTTTTTATTTATAGAATCTCATAAAATTAAAGACAAAGTTTTAATAAACGAAGGATCTGATTGTATTAGAGAATGGAAAACGTTGAGAGAAATTGTGTTGTATGATAAATCGATTACAAAAGACGAAAGAGAAGTTACCATTGCTCATTTAGGAACTATTTTAGGAAGAACCTATGAAGAAGTTTCAAAAATTTACACCACGTTTTCTACAGAGAAAAATCCAGACCGTTTTTTCCAATTAATTTATTGGTTAGGACAATTGGCAATCAACGAAACGGTTGATGATAAAAAACGTGTTGTAACATTTAGCTCGGTTTTAAACGAACAAATTGGGCAACATATTTATGGAGAAGTTTGGGCAGATAACATTAAAAAAATCCTTCAAGAAAAGAACTTATTGGAAAGACCAATTCATATTATTAGTGCAAACATGCACAGTGTTATGAATTCAATTTATGCAAAGGGAGCAATTCCTACAGAAGCTAAAAAGAACAAAGGTTTTAAATTGTTTGAATTATTAAGTAACGAAAACAGCAAAGAGTTTCAAGTAAAAGTTAAAAACTACGCTTCTAAAAACGGATTGATTTATGTAAAAGACACCTCAGGAACAAACATAAACGTTCAAATAATAGACACAGAAAAAATTGCTTTTGCAACTACAGATTACGTAAAAGGAAATTCTACGAATAAAAAACCTGTATTAATTGTGATGGATTACGCGTTTGGAGAACAAGCGTATGAAACTATGGACGAATTACTGAAACCGTATATTACAGAAAAGAATACTACACATTTAGATGTAGAATCTGTTTCAATCATGGGAAAAGCAGGAATTTTAGAAGGAGGAAAAGGAGATATTATGATTCCGTCTTCGCATGTCTTTGAAGGAACAGCAGACAATTATCCGTTTAAAAACGAGTTGTCTAAAGAAGATTTAGAAGGTTTTGGTGTACAATCTTTTGACGGAGCAATGATTTCTGTTTTAGGAACATCGCTTCAAAATAAAGACATTTTAAAATTCTTTCACGATTCTACTTGGAATGTCATTGGATTAGAAATGGAAGGGGCACATTATCAAAAAGCAATTCAAGCTGCATCAAAAATTAGAGGAAATATCTCAGAAAACGTAAAAGTACGTTACGCATATTATGCGTCAGATAACCCTTTAGAAACTGGAGCAACATTGGCTTCTGGCGGATTAGGAATGTCTGGTGTAACGCCAACATATGCAATTACACAAAAAATATTAGAACAAATATTTTAAAAAGGACAACTAACTAAACAAGCAAAAATGGCTAAAGAATCACAACCTAAAGAAGAAATAGAATTAGGGTCGTTATTTATAATTATTGGAAAAGGATTCTCTAATCTATTTAATTTTATAGCAACAATTTTTAGAGAGGTTTATCATTTATTAATTTTGTTATTATTATTTATAAGATCAAACCTAATTAAGCTTGTTTTTGCAGCAGTTGTTGGTGGAGTTATCGGAACGGTTTTTCAACTAAAAAAAGCGTCAACTTTTGGTGCAGATATGCAGGTTCAGCCCAACTTTAAAAGCACAAGACAATTGTATAATAATGTACATTATTATAACGATTTGGTAAAGCAAAAAGACACGGCAGTTTTAGCAGCAACGTTTCACCTTTCAAAAGAAAATGCTGCGACACTTAAAAAATTTGAAATTTATCCTATAAAAAACGGAAATGACCTTTTAACCTCTTATGATGAGTTGATTTTATCTGTAGATACATTAACCGCAAAAAGTTATTCGTTTGATGTGTTTAAAAATACGTTTACAGATTACGATTATAGAATTCATAATATTCACGTTGTTGCAACCAAAAACGATGTTTTTTCTAAGTTAGATGAAGTTATTATTTCATCAGTTGTAAATAATAAGTTTTTTAATAAAGTAAAAAGGCTAACAAACGAAAATCTTAACAGAACAGATTCGCTTTTAAGACAAAACTTAACACAGGTAGATTCTTTAAGAAGAGTTTATATGACTGTTTTAATAGAAAAATCTAAAAAAGAAAATTCTGGAACAACGATAGATTTAGGAGGCACAAAAACCACCAACAAAGAGTTAGAGTTGTTTGAAACTAACAGGAAAATAAACAAAGATTTAAAAGAAATTACCGAAGACAAATCTGAAAAATCCGAAGTTCTAAATGTCATTTCTAATTTTCAGCCAATAGGTTATGAAATTAAAGGAATTGACCATAATTATGGAATTCAAATAGCAGTTTTAGGTATTGTTTTAATGGTGTTATTCTTGCTATTGAAACAGTTAAACACGTATTTAAACAACTATAAAAATAGTTAATGAAAACAATATTAATAACAGGCGGAGCAGGGTTTATTGGCGCAAATTTTATTTCTTTTTTTTTAGATAAAAACAAAAATAGTAAGGTTGTAAATTTAGATGCATTAACCTATGCAGGAGATTTAGAAAACCTAAAAAAATTAAACGAACATTCAAGATATATTTTTGAAAAAGGAAATATTTGTGATCGTAATTTTATTGAAAAAATTTTAAAAAAACATACTATTTCTGGTGTAATACATTTTGCGGCAGAATCTCATGTAGATAATTCAATTAAAAATCCGGATGCGTTTATTCAGACAAATATTAACGGAACATTTAATTTGTTAGATGTTGCAAAAAATTATTGGATGGATGCACCAAATTTGTATAAAAAAGAATTCGAAAATGCTCGTTTTCATCACATTTCTACAGACGAGGTTTTTGGAACTTTAGGAGCAACAGGTTTGTTTACAGAAGAAACCCCGTACGCACCAAACAGTCCATACAGTGCATCAAAATCGGCCTCAGATTTTATCGTAAGAAGTTATTTTCATACGTACGGAATGA
Organism: Polaribacter huanghezhanensis; assembly: GCF_030444335.1. Taxonomy (NCBI): domain Bacteria; kingdom Pseudomonadati; phylum Bacteroidota; class Flavobacteriia; order Flavobacteriales; family Flavobacteriaceae; genus Polaribacter; species Polaribacter huanghezhanensis. Next base: position 917,061 of record NZ_CP128595.1, read on the forward strand.
ACGTAGTAACTACAAATTGTTCTAATAATTACGGACCAAAACAACACGACGAAAAGTTGATTCCGACGATTATTAGAAAAGCGATTTCTGGAGAAAATATTCCTATTTATGGCGATGGAAAAAACATAAGAGATTGGTTGTTTGTTTTAGATCATTGCAAAGGAATTGAGTTGGCTTATCAAAAAGGAAAAGCAGGAGAAACCTATAATATTGGAGGTAAAAACGAACGAAATAATTTGTATATCGCAGATAAAATATGTGAAATTTTAGACGTGATTTCTCCAAAAGGAATTTCTTATAAAGAACAAATTTCTTTTGTAAAAGATAGACCTGGACACGATTTTAGGTATGCAATTGATGCAACAAAAATTGAAACTGAATTGGGTTGGAAAGCAGAAGAAAATTTTGAAACAGGAATACAAAAAACCATTGAATGGTATTTAAACAAATACAATAAGTAATGAAAGGAATTATTTTAGCTGGCGGATCAGGAACACGGTTACATCCAACTACACTTGCAATTAGCAAGCAATTAATGCCTGTTTTTGATAAACCAATGATTTATTACCCATTATCAACATTAATATCCGCAGGAATTAATGAGATTTTAATTATTTCTACACCACAAGATTTACCGCTTTTTGAAAGATTGTTAGGCGATGGAAAAAAATACGGATGTATTTTTGAATATACGGTTCAAGAAAAGCCTAATGGATTAGCAGAAGCATTTATTTTAGGAGCAGATTTTATTGGTGATGATAAAGTAGCATTGATTTTAGGAGACAATATTTTTTACGGAACAGGTTTGGCAAAATTATTAAAAGCCAATAACAATCCAGATGGCGGAATTGTTTATGCATATCATGTTCATGATCCAGAAAGATATGGTGTTGTTGAGTTTGATGAAAACGGAAATGCAATTTCAATAGAAGAAAAACCAATAAAACCGAAATCTAATTATGCGGTTCCAGGAATTTATTTTTACGATAATGAAGTAGTAGAAATTGCAAAAAATATCCAACCAAGTCATAGAGGAGAATTAGAAATAACAGACATTAATAAATCGTATTTAGAAAGAGGAAAATTAAATGTTAGTATTTTAGATAGAGGAACCGCTTGGTTAGATACGGGTACTTTTGATTCTTTAATGCAAGCATCACAATTTGTGCAAGTAATAGAAGAAAGACAAGGGTTAAAGGTCGGATCTATTGAAGAAGCAGCCTATAGAAGTGGTTTTATCACTAAAAAACAATTACATAAATTAGCCGAGCCATTATTAAAAAGTGGTTATGGCAAACATTTAGAAGGAATTTAATGCAGGTTACAGAAACAAAATTAAAAGGCTGTTATATTATAGAACCAACCATTTTTGGAGACGAAAGAGGCTATTTCTTTGAAACTTTTAATAAGGAAAAGTTTAAGGAATTAACAGGTAAAGAAATTGAGTTTGTTCAAGATAACGAAGCATTTTCAAACCGAGGCATTTTAAGAGGATTGCACCTTCAGAAAGGAGAATTTGCACAAGCAAAACTGGTTCGTGTTGTAAAAGGGAAAGTATTAGATGTGGTTGTAGATGTAAGACCAAACTCAAAAACGTATGGAGAATTTTTTTCTTGTGTTTTATCAGAACAAAATAAAAAACAACTATTTGTTCCAAGAGGATTTGCCCATGGATATTCCGTTTTAGAAGATAATACCGTTTTTGTATATAAATGTGATAATTTTTATCAACCAAAATCAGAAGGAGGAATTATATTTAATGATGAAACATTAAATATAGATTGGATGCTTTCAGAGAATGAAATAGCTATTTCAGAAAAAGACAAGGTGCTACAAGCGTTTAATGAATTAGAAATTTAACAAGTGAAAAAAATTGCTTTAATAACAGGGATAACCGGACAAGACGGCTCGTATTTAACAGAACTTTTATTAGAAAAAGGATATGAAGTCCATGGAATAAAACGAAGAGCTTCTAGTTTTAATACACAACGAATTGATCATTTATATCAAGATCCTCACGCAGAAAAAAGAAATTTATTTTTGCATTATGGAGACATGACAGATAGCACAAATTTGATTCGTATTATTCAAGAAGTACAGCCTGATGAAATCTACAATTTAGCAGCAATGAGCCACGTGCATGTTTCGTTTGATACGCCAGAATATACGGCAAATGTAGACGGACTTGGAACCTTACGATTGTTAGAGGCAATTCGGATTTTAAATTTAGAAAAGAAGACTAAAATTTATCAAGCATCAACATCAGAATTATACGGAAAAGTACAAGAAGTTCCACAAACAGAAACCACACCATTTTATCCAAGAAGCCCGTATGGAGTTGCAAAGATATATGCCTATTGGATTACCGTAAATTATAGAGAAGCCTACAATATTTTTGCGTGTAACGGAATTTTATTCAACCATGAATCGCCTGTTAGAGGAGAAACCTTTGTAACTAGAAAAATTACAAGAGCAGTTTCTAAAATAGCCTTGGGATTACAAGACAAATTGTTTTTAGGAAATCTAGACGCAAAAAGAGATTGGGGGCATGCAAAAGATTATGTGCGGATGATGTGGATGATTTTACAAGCAAATGAACCAGAAGATTGGGTAATTGCAACAGGAAAAACCACTTCGGTTAGAGACATGGTAAAAATGGCTTTTTCTGAAGTCGGAATCGAATTAGAATTTGTTGGAAAAGGAAAAGAAGAAAAAGGAATTGTAAAAAATTGTAACAATGCTGATTTTAAAGTAGAAATTGGTAAAGAAATAATTTCAATTGATCCTCATTATTACAGACCAACAGAAGTAGATTTGTTAATTGGTGATGCTACCAAAGCAAAAGAAAAACTTGGTTGGACGCCAGAATGTTCTTTAGAAGAACTTGTAAAAGAAATGATGGAACACGATATAAAAATTATGCAAAGAGAATTGTTTTTAAAGAAAGGCGGACATCAAATAAATAACAACTATGAATAGAGAGGCAAAAATATATGTTGCTGGTCATAGAGGTTTGGTTGGCAGCGCCATTTTAAAAAACCTACAACTAAAAGGCTATACAAATATACTTACTAAAACACATCAAGAAGTAGACTTGACAAATCAGCAAGAAACGGCTGATTTTTTTGCAAAAGAAAAACCCGAATACGTGTTTTTAGCCGCTGCAAAAGTTGGCGGAATTGTAGCAAATAATACTTATAGAGCCGATTTTATTTATGAAAACTTGATGATTCAAAACAATGTAATTCATCAAAGTTATGTAAATGATGTAAAGAAATTATTGTTTTTAGGAAGCACTTGTATTTATCCTAAAAACGCCCATCAACCTATCAAAGAAACGGAGTTATTGACCAATGAATTGGAATATACAAACGAGCCTTATGCCATTGCAAAAACTGCAGGAATAAAAATGTGTGAAAGTTATAATTTGCAATACAACACCGATTTTTTATCGGTAATGCCAACCAATTTGTATGGTCCAAATGATAATTTTGATTTAGAAAAATCACATGTTTTACCTGCATTAATTCGTAAAATTCATTTGGCAAAATTGTTAGAAAATAACCATATAGAAGCCGTTTTAAAAGAGTTAAAAGTTGATCGTTTAGAGAAAGCTGAAGCGATTTTATCAAAATTTGGAGTGACATCAAAAAGTGTAGAAATTTGGGGTTCTGGAAAACCAAAAAGAGAATTTTTATGGTCTGAAGATATGGCAGATGCTTGTGTATATATTATGCAGAATGTGGATTTTAAAAATTTGATTTCTTCTCCCCTTTGGGGAGATGCCGAAGGCAGAGGGGAAGAAATTAGAAACACGCATATAAATATTGGAACAGGGGTTGATATTTCTATCAAAGAATTGGCAGAAAAGATTAAAAACATAGTCGGTTTTAAAGGTGAATTACTTTTCAATACTGAAAAACCAGACGGAACCATGCGGAAAGTTACCGATGTTAAAAAAATACATAGTTTGGGTTGGAAACATACTGTTGAGTTAGATGAAGGAATTAAGAGATTATACAATTGGTATATCTCTAACTAAACTACTTATTCTATGAAAAAACGAATTAAGTTGTTTTACAAAGATGCCTCTAAAGAAAATAAAGCATTTATTTCTAATACTTTTTTTAATATAATTTTTATTGGAATTAAAATAGGAATTGGACTTGTCACAATTTCTATTTTATTAAAATATTTAGGAGAAGAACGCTTTGGGGTTTGGCAAACAATCTTATCGATTTCCACTTTTTTTTCATTGCTAAGTTTTGGATATTCAAATGGTTTAAGAAATTTAATCACAAAGTTGATTATCAAAAATAAAGAGAAAGAAATCTCTAAAGCAATTGGTGCAACCTATCTATTAGTGAGTAAAATTGTTGCAATTTCGGCTCTTATTTTACTTCCAAGTTTGTATTTTTTTTTAAATCCGAATACTTTATTTCTAGGAACAACAATTGCTTCTAATGAAATTAGTATTAGTATACTTATTTTTCTTTCTTTCTTTTTGTTAAATATTATTTTGAGCTTGTCAGAATCTATCGCTTTTGGTATTCAAAAGAGTTATTTAACAAGTTTATTTCAAGCAATAAGCATTTTTTTTAGCTTGATATTGGTGTATGTAATTGGAAAAAACAATGAAATAAACTTAATACAAGTTGCGTTTATTTTTGGGGTAACACAAAGCGCTACATATGTGATTTTTATTCTTTTTCAGAAACTAAAATTAAATATTAATATCAATTTTAAATCTTCATATTCCTTAAAAGAAACCAACAAACTTTCTTTTCATTTTTTTATAGCACATCTTCTTGCTGTAGCCTTTTTATCAATAGATAATTTTATTATTTCTTCTTCTTTAGGCGCAGAAGAAACAGCAGGGTTTTCTATTGTAACAAAGATTTTTTTTACATTAATAACACTTTATTCAATCTTGTTAATTCATTTTTGGAATAGTGTTACTGAAGCATTTGAAAAAGCAAAGTTCTTATGGATACTTCATAAAGTAAAAATGTTAATTAAACTCTCTTTTCTGTTTTTCTTTGCGGGCTTATTGATTTCATTTTTTCAAGAGAATATCCTTTTATTATGGCTAGGAGAAAATAACCTTAATTTTGCATCATCTACATTTTACCTATACACAGTTTATTTATTACTTCATTGTATCAATGCCGTTTTTGTAAACATCCAAAATGGATTGGGCAAATTAAAAATCCAAATTGGAGCCACCATATTAGCATTAATAATATATGTTACAGCCTGTTATTTTATTGATATTGCTTATTATGGATACAATGTAATAATAATAATAAAAATTGCTGTAATGGGAATATCTTTAATGTTAAACTCTTTTATCTTAAAAAAATTACAAAGATGATTACACTCGTAAATTTTGCAGATAAAAGATTTAGAAATAAACAAAAATGGAACACATTTTCCGCAAAATTGTTTGGAAGATTTGACCAAGTTTTAGAGTATAGTTTCTCTAATTTAAATGAAGAAATATTATTGGTAAATAAAGAAAGCCTTAAATACAGAAATAAAGGAGCAGGGAACTATTTTTGGAAACCATATATTGTAGAGAAAGCGTTAAATAAAATTAATGAAGGCGATTATTTAATGTATGCAGATAGCGGTACTTTTTTTCTAAAAAGTGTTTTACCGATTGTAAAATATATGGGGGAAAAAAACAAAGACATACTTTGTTTTAGATTACCATTGATAGAAAAACAATGGACAAAAAGAGATGCTTTTTTATTAATGGATTGTGATTTAGAAAGATACACTGATTCATCACAGACTTTGGCTACCTTTTTTTTAGTAAAAAAAACTAAAAAAGCAATTGATTTTATTTCATCATATAAAAAATATTGTTTTGATAGTAGAATATTAAGTGATAATCTAAATGTATTAGGTAAAGAAAACTATCAAGGTTTTATTGAGCATAGACACGATCAATCAGTTTTAAGCTTGTTGTCTAAAAAAGACAGTAATGTCTTAATAGAAGGCGATATTAGCGACTATGGATATTTTCCAAATAAATATATTAAAGATAAAAATAGGTTATACAACCCAGAAACATTAAACATAAAAAACACTATATTTAAAGGAACTCTAATTTCTAACAGAAGCGAACACCCAATAATTTATTTAGTAAAATATAGTATTAAAAGAATATTGTTGATGATTGGTATTAAAAGTTAAAAATGAAAACAGAAACACCTTTGTTTTCTATTGTAACGGTTTCTTACAATAGTGAGAAAACCATAAGAGACACAATAAAATCTGTTTTAAATCAGGTATTTACGAATTTTGAATATATTCTTGTTGATGGAAAATCAACCGACAAAACTGTTGAAATAATTAAAAGTTTTGAAAATCAATTTAAAGAAAAAAAAATTCCGTATCAATGGATTTCAGAAAAAGATGCAGGAATTTATGACGCCATGAACAAAGGGCTAAAGTTAGCTTCTGGAGAAATTATAGGCATTTTAAATAGCGATGATTGGTATACAAAAACGGCTATTTCAACAGTAGTAGAAAAGAATCAAAACAATACAAATACAATAATATCAGGTAAAAAAAATAAAGTAAATTCTAAAAAAGAGATTTTAAAAACCATTCAAAATAAAAAAGACATTGCTGCTTATATACATAAAATAATGCCAATTAATCACCCAGCTACTTTTGTCCACAAAACAGTTTATGACAAAATAGGTTTGTTTGATACGCAATACAAATTATCTGCAGATTACGATCTAATTTATCGGGCTTTTAATGCAAATGCATCATTTTTATTTGTTGATGAGGTTTTGGTAAATATGCGAAATACTGGAGCAACACATCAATCAAAAAATTTATTTATTACAGCAAAAGAAGATTATCATATTAGAAAAAAAAATAAAGTTACACTTGCTTTTTTTTACTATTTAAAAAGAATAGGATTTAATTATTTAGTAATTATTAGAGGTTATCTTTTTAAAAACCGTTAACATAAAATGATAAAGAAGCTTTTTTACCTTTTTATTTTTTTCGCGCCATTTACTAGTTTTTTTGCGCTATCTGCTTGGTTAAGAGTTCCTGTGGTAATAAACCAATTATTGTTTATTGTATTGTTAGTTAGTATTTTTAAAACAGATAAAGTAAAGACAAAATGGATTGAAAAAGAAGATTTATTTTTACTTGCTTTTTTAGTTCTAGTTTGGGTTAGTTTTGTATTTGGGTTTCGAGAAAAACGAAGTTTAAACCATTCTTTAGCATATACCAATTGTATTTTGTTTTATTTTTTTATGATAAAGTATGTGGTTCAACTTCTTAAGATAAAATCACTACAAATAGCAAAAATTGCTTATTGGTCATTTTGTTTAAGTTCCATAATTATTATAACAGATTTTATAGGTAAAAATTACTTTAATGTAAGCATTAGAATTCTTTTTTCTGAAGCAGATGGCATTATTAGTAATATGGATTATTTTATTAGGTCTGGTTTTAAAAGAGTTGGTGGAGTTGCAGAAGAACCAGGAACGATGTCTGTTTTTTATAATATTTACTTTGGTATATCACTCTATTATCTATACATAAAAAAGAAGGTTAAGCATTATCTTTTTATAGCTGTACTTTTTATAGTATCACATTTTGCTATGCTTTCAAATGCAGGAATTGTATTGCCTATTATAGCTGCAGTTTTAATTTTTGCGATTAATAAATTAAAACAGTTAAAAATTTCTCAAAAACAACTCTTATTACTTTTAAGTATTACTACAATATTACTTATCTCCACAATTGTTATTTTATTATTTGATATTGGTAATACAGCTCAGTTTTTAAAACAATTTTTTAATAAAATATTCTTTAGCGAAACAACAGAATATTCGTCAAGTGGACAACGATTATTACAATGGAAAAGAGCGTTGTCTAATTTTATTAAAAACCCAATTTTTGGAAACGGACCAGGTTTTGGTGTTGATCAAGATGCCGAAGGATATTTAAGTGTCTATTTAACAATATTATCCGATTTAGGTATTTTAGCGCTCCTATTTTTCTTGTCTTTTCAAGAAACAATAATTAAAAAAACCCTAAAATTAAATGCTCCAATACGAAGCTTTTTATTGTTTTCTGTAATTACATCCTTTTTACACCTTATAATAGTTGCTGATTTTTATCATGCGCCTTTATGGATTTTATTTGGCTTTATTCAATTAGTTTATAAAGAACAAAAAGAATTACAGTTATGAAAATAATACATGTAATTACGGCTTTCGGAATTGGTGGAGCAGAAAAACTACTTAAAAATATTGTTAACAAACAAGTTAAAGAGCACGATGTTTATTTGGTGTACTTTAAAGATAAAAATGATTTAGTAGATGAACTTGATAAAAAAATTCATATAAAGCAAATTCCTTTTTCGAGACATATTGTTACAAATCTTAAAAAGTTTTATGAACAAGTACAACCAGATATTATTCATACGCATTTAGGTCATGCAGATTTATTAGGGATTTGGAGCGCAAGAAAAACAAAAGCAGCACTATTTTGTACAATGCATAATATTTATTTTAAGAAAAATTATTTAGATTTTTTCTTCTTTAAATTATATACATTTTTGTTCCTAAATGCAGCAAAAAACACACATGTAATTTCAATTTCAAAAGCTGTTGAAAAACACGTTGTCAAAAAGTTAAAAGTACCTAAAGAAAGATCTCATGTATTAAAAAATGCAATTTCACCAAAAGAGATTGAGAAAAAAAACAAATTAAAAGACACTATAAGATTGCTCTTTGTTGGGCGGTTGGAAAAACAAAAATCGGTAGAAACCTTACTAAAAGCAATAGCAATTTTAAAGAATAAACAACTTAAAAAAGAGTTTAAATTAACAATTGTTGGTGATGGTAGTTTAAGAAAAGAGTTAAAATTACTATCAAAAAAATTAAAAATAAATCACCTTGTAACCTTTAAAGGAGAACAAAAAGATGTAGATGCTTATTATAGCATATCAGATATTTTTATCTTACCATCTATTTTTGAGGGTTTTGGAATTGTAATTATTGAGGCAATTAGAGCAAAAGTAGCGGTAATTGCTTCAAATATTGAAGGGCCAGCTGAGCTAATAGATAATGGTAAAAACGGACTATTGTTTCCGGTAAAAAACGAAAAGATTCTTGCAAATAAAATAGAACTGCTAATTATCAATGATGCAAAAAGAGAAGAACTTATTGATAATGGTTATAAAACTTTTACAAAACACGACCATATTGACACTTCTGTAAAAAAACTAAATAATTTATACCTAAATGTTTACAATCAAAAAAACACTTAAAAACATTCCTTATAATAAGGCAACAATACTTCTTTTTTTGTTGGTATCATTTAGTTTTCCAGCATTAGTTAAAATTGTGGTTCCATTGTTTATTGTGGTTGCTTTTTTTCAGTTTTATCAAGTATTAAGAAACAAGATTACTATAGATTATTTATTAGAAACATATTTTTATCTTCTTGTATATTCACTTATTTTCTTTAGAAGCATTCACACACTTATTTTAGTATTTAATTTAATTTTTTACTTTTACTATACATTAAAATCTAAAGAGAGGTTTAAGATTAGTGCTCTAAAGAATGAGTTTTTAATATTCTTTTTCTTCTGCTTAATAGTAGTAAATCAGCTTACTTTTCAACCTTATTTAAAAACAATTGATACTTATTTATATTTATTGTTTTACCCTTTATTATTTTTCTTAATAAAAAAAAGTAAAATTCTTTTTACCATTGAGAATGCTTTAAAAACATTTATTGTAAGTGTTTTAACGGCAACTCTATTTTTGTTTTTTATTAATTTATTTCAAGATAATTTAACACTTAAAACCAATACTTTTTTTGCAGAACCACTTGGTTTAACACATGTATATTTTGGACTTTCTTTAGGTGTTGCCTTTGGTTTTGTTTTAATTTTGTTAGAAAAGGAAACGTATTTAATTAATAAGATTAGTACTTACTTTTTATTAGCTATTTTTTTAATATTGCTAATTTATATTGGTGCAAGAACATCTTTTGTTGCAACATTTATAATTTTAGGTGTTTTTTTATTTAAGAAAATTCCATTAGTTTTTTATAAAAAAATAACTCTTTTAACAATACTTTCTTTTGTATTTTTAACAATAAGTTTTAAAACGATACCTAGAGTAAAACAAGATTTGTTTTTTATTAAAAAGGTATATATCTCTGTTACAACTAATGACACACAGGATTTGGTTCAAAATTCATGGAGAAATATTTATCAACGTTTTTTAGTAACCAAATACTCAATTAATGAGATTAAAGAAAATCTACTTTTAGGCATTGGAAATCACAACACAAAAAGAATTTTAGGGGGAAAAATTCATAAAGAAGGATATTTATATTTTGAGGCTATAAACCCACACAATCAATATCTTCATGTTTTATTAGGAATGGGTCTTTTTTCTTTTTTATACTTTTTAGTAATGATGGGTAATTTTTTTAAAATGCCATCATCGCACATGTATTTCCTTTTCTTTTTTATATTGATAATGTTCACAGAATCTGTTTTAGTAAGAGTAAAAGGAATTTCTATATTTTTCCTTTTTGTATTAATTTTATCATTAAAAAAGAGCCCTTTACATGATTAAAATCCTACATATTGCAAGACCCGTTGCAGGTCTTGGTGTCTATATTTCTTTACTAACAAAGTATATAAATAAAAACAAGTTTAGCAACGCAATAATTTGTAATACAAATGATGAAATTATTGAACTTTTAGACACAAATAATCATAAAATAAGTACTTATCACGCAAATCTTATAAGAAAAATAAATCTAATAAACGATGTCAAAACTTTTTTTAAAATTGTAAAAATTTTAAAAAAAGAGCGCCCAGATATTATTCATTGTCATAGTGCTAAAGCTGGAATTTTAGGAAGATTAGCTGGAGCATATTTAAAAATAACAACATTTTATACTCCGCATGCTTATTCTTATTTAAGTGCAGAAGGTAAATTTAAAAAGTATTTTTTTAAAAAACTAGAAAAACTACTTGGGTTTTTACCTTCAAAAACAATAGCTTGTTCAGAATCTGAATATATAAGAGCTACAACAGATATTAATATTGCTAAAGATAAAGTTTTGCTTTGGTGCAACTCGGTAGAAGATGTTTTTGTTTCAGAAAAAGCGGCAATTTCTGAAGTGCTTCCAAAAGAATATATTTGTACTATTGGAAGAGTTTCGTATCAAAAAAATATTCAACTTTTAATCGAATCCATAAAAATTGTAAAAAAGAAAAATGCAGCTATTCATCTTGTAATTCTTGGAGCAGGATTATATTCTCCGATGTTAAATCAGGTAAATCAATTAATTAATAAACACTCTTTAAAGGATAACATTACAATAATCCCTTGGCTAAAAAGAACTAAAACGTTAGCTATTTTACAACAAAGTAAATTTTATGTATCTTCATCAAGATATGAAGGTTTGCCATATTCTTTGCTAGAAGCATTAGCACTAAAAAAACCATGTGTAGTAACAAATGTTGATGGAAATAAAGATGTTATAAAAGATAATTTTAATGGATTTGTAACATTGGAAAATCCAGAAGATATTGCATTAAAAATTAATATGCTTATAGAAAATAATGAATTGCTCCAACAATTTTCTATAAACGCAAGAAAAGAATATGAAACACGTTATGATATAGATAAAAATATAATTTTGCTAGAAAACTTATACAATCACTAAGTAAAAAAAATTTTGAAAAAGAGATACACCAAATTTATTATACCATTATACGTATTTATTGATTTAATAATTATTAATACGGTAATTCTTTATATTTCTGATAAAGAATATTTACAGCCTAGTTTTTTAATTTATATCAATCTTTTTTGGATAATTTCTTCTTTTTTTAATGGATTTTACAAAGTCTTTAGGCACACCAATTTTTTTAGAGTTTTAAGCTTATTGGCAATTCAGTTTTCATTTTTTTTCTTGGGCTTTTTCACTTATTTTTCTCTATTTAGAGAAGGAAATGTTGTAAACAATCAAACAGTAATTCTTATCACAATTTTTTTAGGAATTGCTATTGTGAAATACAGCTTTATATATGCCTTAAAAAAGCACAGAGCAAAGGGGAATAATTTCAGAAAAGTAATTGTTCTAGGTTCTGATGAAACAGCAAAAAAAATTACCTCGCTTTTTAAAGAAAAGAAAGAACTTGGATATGAAGTGTCAGGCGTTTTTTCAGATAAAATAACCTCAAATCAAAAACTATATAAAGGGTCAATTGAAAAAAGTTACTTGTTTCTTTTAGAAGAAAATATAGATGAAGTATACTGTTCTTTATCAGAACTACATAAAGAAGAAGTAAAAAAAATTACAACGTTTGCGAACGAAAACAATATTGTAATTAAATTAATTCCCAATGCAAATGAGTTGTATAGCAAAAGATATAAAACAGAATATTATGAAGACTCCCTTTTAGTTCTAAACGTAAATAAATTACCTTTTGAATCTATAGAAAGTAAAATTATTAAAAGAGTATTTGATGTCGTTTTTTCACTTTTCATTTTATTTTTTTTAATGATGTGGTTAACACCAATAATTTGGATTTTAATCAAATTAGAATCTAAAGGGCCTGCTTTTTTCAAACAAAAAAGAGAAGGGTTAAATGGAAAATTATTTGTTTGTTATAAGTTTAGATCAATGAAAGTTAATATAGATGCAAATTACAGACACACTATTAAAAATGATGTAAGAATTACTAAATTTGGTGCTTTTTTACGAAAAACAAGCTTAGATGAATTGCCACAAATTTTTAATGTTTTACAAGGAAACATGAGTGTTGTTGGACCAAGACCACATTTAAAAAGTTTATCTGTAGAATACCAAAAAAATGTCAATAATTATTTAGAAAGACATACGATGAAACCAGGAATTACTGGGCTTGCTCAAGTAAGGGGGTATAGAGGCGAAATTAAAAAAAAATCAGACATCAAAAACAGAATTCGGTTAGATGTTTTTTATATAGAAAATTGGTCCATCCTTTTAGATGTAAAAATTATCGTACAAACGATATTTAATGTGTATAAAGGGGAAGAAAAAGCTTATTAATTTTGAGTGATAACATTGAAATATCAGCAACAATTGTAGTCTATAATGAAGATGTAGAGACGCTTCAAAAAACAGTTGATTGTTTTCTAAAAACACCCCTTCCTAAAAAATTATACTTGGTTGATAATTCGCCAACAGATGTGTTAAAAGAGCACTTTAAACAAGAAGAGATAGTATATCTTTTTACTAGAAAAAATTTGGGTTTTGGAAAAGCACATAACTTGGTGATTTCAAAATTAAAATCAGAATTTCATTTAATTTTAAATCCAGATGTCACTTTTAGCCCGCAAGTTTTACCCAATTTAATACATGAATTGAATCACCAAGGAACGGTTGCTATGATTTCTCCTCAAGTTCTATATCCAAACGGAGAATTGCAATATACGTGTAGAAAAAAGCCAACATTTTTAGAACTTATTTGTCGTAGATTAAGAATTAAAAAAGAGTTTACACAACAGCAAGAATATAGAAACTTAGATTTGTCAAAACCCTTTTATCCAGAGTTTATTCATGGTTGTTTTATGGTTTTTAAAACTCAAGATTTTAAAAATATAAATGGATTTGATGAGCGGTATTTTCTGTATCTAGAAGATGCTGATATTTGTAGAAAAGTGATTTTGAATCAAAAGAAAATTTTATATTTTCCTTCAGAAAAAATTACACATCTCCATCAAAAAGCATCAGCAAAAAGGCTAAAATTATTTTATCATCATATAATTTCTGCAATAAAATATACTAAAAAATGGCAATTTTGATGTTTTCAGAATGTATCTTTGCAGCTTAAAACAACAATACAACGAATGAATATTTTAATATTAGGTTCTGGAGGTAGAGAACATGCTTTTGCATTAAAATTAGCAGAAAGCAACAAAGTAAATCAACTTTTTGTTGCTCCTGGAAATGCAGGAACTTCTCAAATTGCAAGTAACATTAATATCAATCCAACTGATTTTAAAGCGGTAAAAGAAACTGTATTAAAAAACAAAATTAACATGGTTGTTGTTGGGCCAGAAGCTCCTTTGGTTGATGGAGTTCATGATTTTTTCTTAGCGGATAATGAATTGAAAAATATTCCTGTTATCGGACCAAAAAAAGACGGAGCTTTGTTAGAAGGATCTAAAGATTTTTCTAAAATATTTATGGAAAAACACCACATTCCAACTGCACGTTATCAATCATTTACCAAAGAAAATTTATTAGAAGGATTTGCATTTTTAGAAACTTTAAATGCCCCGTATGTTTTAAAAGCGGACGGATTAGCGGCCGGAAAAGGAGTTTTGATTTTAGATTCTTTAGATGAAGCAAAATTAGAATTAGAAGAAATGGTTTCTCATCAAAAATTTGGAGAAGCTTCATCCACCGTTGTTATTGAAGAATTTTTAGACGGAATAGAATTGTCGGTTTTTGTGTTAACAGACGGAAAAAGCTATAAAATTTTACCATCAGCAAAAGATTATAAGCGTATTGGTGAAGGCGATAAAGGATTAAATACTGGCGGAATGGGGGCAATTTCTCCTGTGCCTTTTGCATCCGAAGAATTTTTACAAAAAGTTGAAGAACGCGTTGTAATTCCTACTGTAAAAGGGCTGCAAAAAGATGGAATTGATTATCGTGGATTTGTTTTTATTGGTTTGATGAACGTTGATGGAAATCCGCAAGTAATTGAATACAATGTGAGAATGGGCGACCCAGAAACGGAAGCTGTTTTACCAAGAATTGAGTCTGATTTATTTGATTTATTTGAAGGTGTTGCCAACCAAACATTACACGAAAAAGCGTTTTCTGTAACTTCAAAAGTTGCAACAACCGTAATGTTGGTTTCTGGTGGATATCCAGAAGCATATGAAAAAAACAAAGAAATTTTAGGCGTTGAAAATGTAGAAAATTCTATCGTTTTTCATGCCGGAACAACATCTAAAGATGGAAAAGTTTTCACAAACGGAGGAAGAGTGATGGCTATTACTTCTTTTGGAGAAACGATTGAAGAAGCATTAAGAAAATCGTACAATTCAATTGATAAAATTTCTTTTGAAAACATGAATTATAGAAAAGATATTGGTTTTGATTTAATCTAGAAACAAAGCCTCTCGACTCAGCTAGAGAAGTCAAACTTATTGTAAGGTTGAGCGGAGTCGAAACCTAAAATTAACTTTGTGAAAAAAATAATTGTAGCACCGCTAAATTGGGGATTAGGACATGCTTCTCGGTGTGTGCCAATTATTCATTTTTTATTAGAAAATGACTTTGTTCCGATACTTGCTTCAGACGGAAAAGCATTGACATTTTTACAAAAAGAATTTCCGAATTTAGAAAGTTTAGAATTGCCTTCTTACAACATTTCTTATACCAAAAATTTAAAATTGGGATTACTTTTTCAGCTTCCAAAATTTGTAAAAACGGTACAAAAAGAAGCCAATGTTATTGCCGATTTTATTGCTAAAAAAAAGGATGTTATTGGTATCATTTCAGACAATCGGTTTGGAGCTAGAAATGCGAAAATTCCGTCAGTGTATATCACACATCAATTGACTGTTTTGTCTGGGATTTTTACTTTTTTTTCAACGAGAATTCATCAGAAAATCATTCAAAAATTTGATGAATGTTGGGTGCCAGATTCTAAAGTAAATTCCTTATCGGGAAAGCTTTCTAAAGCAACAAAAACAACAACAACTTTAACATATATTGGTGCTTTAAGTCGCTTTAAAAAAGCAGATTTACCAATTAAAAATTCGATTTTAATTGTGCTATCGGGCATCGAATCGCAAAGAAAATCATTAGAAGAAAAATCATTAGAAGCTTTTAAGAATTATCCTAAAAATATCGTGTTGATTCAAGGAAAAATTGAAGAAAATCAAACAAAAAAAGTTGTAGGAAACTTAACAATTTACAACTATCTGCTTTCAAATGAACTAGAAAGAGAAATCAATCAGTCAGAAATGATTCTTTGTAGATCTGGGTATTCATCCATTATGGATTTGGCTGTTTTAGAAAAGAAAGCTTTTTTTATTCCGACGACAAATCAAACAGAGCAAGAGTATTTAGCAAACTATTTAGAAGCGAAAAAAGTGGCTCCTTTTTGTAAAGAAAAAGATTTTAAATGGAGTTGTTTGGAAGAAGTAAAAAACTACAACGGACTTTCTTATAGTCCAAATAAATTAAACAAAGACTTACTTCGCCTTTTCTAGGGAAAATGAAAATTCAGAACCTTCTTTAAAGGTACTTTTTAAAAGAATGGTTTGGTTGTGAGCTTCAATAATATGTTTTACAATTGCCAAACCTAAACCAGAACCACCTTGGTCTCTTGACCTACTTTGATCAACTCTGTAAAAACGCTCAAACAATCGAGAAATATGCTCTTGCTTCACTCCTTCTCCGTTATCTGAAACTTTTATAATAAATTTATTTTCGTTATAATCATCAACAGCAACTTTAGTTAGACCTCCAATTTTTCCGTATTTAATTGAGTTTACAACTAAGTTAATAAGCACTTGTTCAATTTTTTGAACATCGCCAATTACATAAATAGGGAATTCATAAACTCTATCAAAAACTAGAGAAATGTTCTTTTTTTTTGCTCTCATTTCAAACAAATCAAATACATTTTGAACGAGTTCTAGAATGTTAAATGGTTGTAAATCTATTTTTAACCCTTCGGTTTCTAATTTGGCAATCATGTCTAAATCTTTTACAATTGCCGCCAGTCTTTCTACACCTTTATTAGCTCTTTTTAAGTACTTTTCTAGAATTTCTTTATCTTTTGATGCGCCCTCAATTAAGGTTAATAAATACCCTTGAACAGTAAATAGCGGTGTTTTTAACTCGTGCGCAACATTTCCTAAAAAATCGCGCCTAAAAGAATCTCTTTCTGTTAAATTCTGTATTTCAATACGTTTTCCTTCGGCAAATCTTTGAAGACTTTTAGAAAGTGTTTCCATATCTGTTGTAACAGATTTTCTTTTTAAATCTTCAATTTCTAATAAGGAAACATCTTCATATATTTTACGAACTCGTCTATAAATAAAATATTCTACTCTGTACTGAATGATGAAAAAAGAAATAATTAATAGCGTTATAATAGAAGAAGGTAAAATCCAAAAGCCAAGTTTTTGATATAAAAAATAAGCTAAAACATTGATAACAATCACTAAAATAGCTAAATATACAGCAGTGATAATTGCAAAAGAATATGTTTTTTTTAACTTCACAAGAACGTGTTTTAGTTGTTGTTCTCTTCTAAAACAAATTTATAACCAACACCTTTAATGGTTTTAAAGAAATCGTCGCCAATTTTTTCTCTTAATTTTCTAATGTGTACATCAATGGTTCTTCCGCCAACAATAACTTCGTTACCCCAAACAGAATCTAAAATAATTTCGCGCTTAAAGACTTTGCCTGGTTTAGAAGTTAATAAAGAAAAAAGCTCAAACTCTTTCTTGGGTAATATAATTTTTCTGTCGCCTTTAAAAACGACGTATTCTTCTCTGTTGATTACAATATCGCCAATTCTGGTAGTAGTTTCTTGTTCTTCGTTTTTCTTTAATCGCCTAAGTAAAGATTTAATTTTGCTTACTAAAACTTTGGGCTTAATGGGTTTGGTAATATAATCATCTGCACCCGCATCAAAACCTGCAACTTGAGAATAATCTTCGCCTCTAGCAGTTAAAAAAGAAACAATTACATGCTCTAATTCTTTAATTTTTCTAATTTTTTCACAAGCTTCAATTCCATCCATTTCTGGCATCATAATGTCTAATAAAATTAAATGCGGAATCACTTTTCTTGCAGTTTTTACACCCTCAGCACCGTTTTTTGCGGTAAAAACTTGATATCCTTCATTTTTTAAATTGTATCCAACAATTTCTAAAATATCTGGCTCATCATCAACTAATAAAATCTTAATATCACTTTTTTTCATGATTGTGTATTGTCTTGTTTATTCAAAAGTATGGATAAATATTGTAAATCAAAGATTCCTTAACAATGATTTAATGACTTAACAATGACTTAACCTTGTGTTAATAGAAAAGTAATTTAGGTATAACATTGTCTTTACAAAAGGACAAGACATTTGCACTTAAGTAACAGATGATATATCTAGAATAAAAAAGAATGAAAAAATTAATTATAGTATTTGTATTTTTAAGTCAATTAATTTCTGCTCAGAGCAAAGGAACTGTAAAAGGAATTTTAACTGATGCAGAATCTAATAACGAACCTTTACCATTTGTAAATGTATTTATTAAAGGCTCTACTGTTGGGCAAACAACAGATTTTGACGGAAACTATTCATTAAATATTGCTGCAGGAAAATACACACTAGTTTTTAGTTTTGTTGGATATCAAACGATAGAAAAACAGATTGATGTAAAGGATAAAGAAACCTTGGTAGTCAATCAAAAATTGAGCGCGAAAGCTGGAGTAACTTTAAATGAAGTTAAGATTCAAGGAACTATTAATAGAGCAAAAGTTTCTGCAATTTTATTGGACCAAAAGAAAGCCATTGCTATTAAAACAACTATTGGCGCTCAAGAATTAGAAAGCAAAGGGGTTTCTGATTTGGCAACCGCTGTAACGAAAGCAACCGGAATTTCTAAACAAGAAGGGTCTAATAATATTTTTGTGAGAGGTTTAGGAGATAGGTACAACTCGACTACATTAAATGGCTTGCCAATTCCATCTAATAATCCATCAAGAAAAAATATTACGTTAGATTTATTTTCTACAGATATTGTTCAGAAAATAGACATTAATAAAATATATAATGGAACAATTTATGGGGATTTTGGAGGAGCAAATATAAATATTGTTTCTAAAGAACACGTTGGAAAACCATCTATGGAAATTGGAATTGGTTCTGGAACAAACTCTAATCTTTCGGGAAATTTTTATTTACAAGATGGACCTGGTTTTTCAGGTTTTTACAAGAATAATTATCCAGCAAATGCTTTAACTGGATATAATTTTACAACAAGTTTAGACAATGTTTCTAAAACTCCAATTGCAACACGCATTTCTGTAAAAGGAGGAAAAAAATATCAAATAGGAGAAGAAGGAAATCTTAATTTATTTGGAACAGCATCTTTTTCTAGCGGATATAAATTTAAAGAAGGAATTCAAAGAGGAAGTGTAAACGCACAAGGGTTAGCGTATACGGATTATACTTTTAAAGCATATGATTATAACACCAACACTACAGCGATGCTAAACGCTGCATATAAAGTAAATGCAAATAATACGTATAAATTTAGTTCATTGTTTATCAATTCTTCTAGTCAAAGTTTAGATGAATATAGTGGTGTAATTAATGTTTTTGATAACGCAAGTAATGGCGGAGGCTTTGTAAAAAGAGCAACTTTTGATAAAACAGCATTGTTTGTAAATCAGTTTTTAGGAAATCATAAAATTGGAGATAAAATTACTGTTGATTGGGGAATCTCATACAATCATATTAACAATGTAATTCCAGACAGAAGACAAAACATGTTGGTTCCTAAAGACAATAATGACCCAACAGGAGTAAAAGTAGTTTCTGATTTAACTTCTTCTGATAACCATCGTTTTTTCCAAGAATTGTTTGAAGATGAAGTTTCGGCAAATTTTTCAACGTCTTATCTTTTTGCAAAAGACAAAGAAGAAGTATACAAAGGAAAATTTACAGTAGGTTACAGCGGAAGATTTAAAAAAGTAGATTTTAAAGCAACTCAATTTAATTTTAGAATCAATAGAAACACTGTTCAACCAATTGTTGATCCTTCAAATTTAAACGCGTATTTTAATCAAGCTAATTTAACAAACAAATTTTTTAAAATAGAAACATTTAGAGGCGATGCTTCAACAGCAAACGCTTTAGACCCACAAACCTATTTTGGGAATCAATTTATAAATGGAGGATTTTTAGAAGCACAGTACAAGTTTACACCAAAATTTACAGCAGTTTTAGGAGTAAGGTTAGAGCATTTATATCAAGATATTAGCTGGAAAACTTCTTTAGATCCAGCAGGAAATAAAAGCACCTTTACAAAGTTTGAGTTTTTGCCAAACGCAACATTTAAATATGAAGTAAATGACAAAAATAATTTAAAATTAGCGGCAAGTAAATCGTACACATTACCTCAATATAAAGAAAGAGCTCCATTTCAATTCGAAGAAGTAACTCAAATTAAATTCGGAAATCCAGATTTAAACTTATCTACCAATTATAATGTAGACCTAAGATGGGAGTATTTTCCAAAAAGAGAAGAAGTTATTTCGATAACAGGTTTTGGGAAAATTATTAAAAACCCAATTAACGAAGTCATTGTTGCTTCTGCAACAAATGATATTTCTTATGTAAATACAGGAAAACAAGCAACTGTTTTTGGGGCAGAATTTGAAATCAGAAAGAATATTTTTTCTTTAGAAAATGATAAAGAAACAGCAGTGTTGAAAAACAAACTATCTGCTGGTTTTAATGCATCATACATGTATTCGAAGCAAGATTTTAACAGATTTAAAGTAATCAACGAAACCAACTTAAATGTAAACTTTACAAACAAAGAAGGAAGATTAACAGGGGCATCAGATTTAATTTTAAATGCAGATGTAACCTACAAAAAAGACTTTTCTAAAACAGCCAATTTATTAGCAACAATAAGCTATAATTATTTTTCAGATAGGGTGTATGCAATTGGTTCTGCAGGAAAAGGAGATCTTATCGATAAAGGAACTGGAAGTTTAGACATCATCTTAAAATCAGAACTTTCTAAAAAAATAAAGCTAGGGTTTTCTTTAAAAAACTTATTAAATCCATCAATTAAAAGAGTACAAGAAATTCAAAATGTAGAAGTACTTTCTTTTAAAAACGGAATAAAAGGAAGTTTATCACTTACTTATAAATTAGATTAAAAAAGCACTTAACATAAGCATAACAACAAAACCCTATGCTTAACACACTTTTAAACTTTAGATAAAACACACACTAAACAGAAGCCATTTCTTTGTGGTAGAAAATAACTAAAACACAAAATGAAAAAAACTTTTTTATCGATTTTAGCAATTGCAGCAATTGCTTTTTCAAACTGTACAACTTCTAGTATTGAACCAGTAATGGGTTTTCAAGTAGATGCAACAAACTTTAAAGGGACAATAACACAAGGAACTGTTTCTTTAGACGCAAGTGTAGAATATAATTTAACAGGAGCATTGATAATTGAAAACGGCGCTAAATTAATAATTCCAGCGGGAACTGTTATTAAAGCTTCTGGAGGAACAAGCGCCTATATTGCAGTAGCACAAGGAGGTAAGATTTACGTTGATGGGACTGCAACAAATCCAGTTGTAATGACTTCTTCTAAAGCCAACCCAGCTGCTGGTGATTGGGGAGGATTTGTAATCTGTGGAAAAGCGCCAACAAACAAAGGAGCAACAGCAACTGCAGAGGTTTCTGATTTAACCTATGGAGGAGCAGAACCAAACGACAGTTCTGGTTCAATAAGATATTTAAGAGTAGAATATACTGGAGCAACTTATAACGCTTCTAAAGAGTTTAACGGAGTTTCTTTATTTGCTGTTGGTTCTGGAACAACTTTCGAATATGTTCAATCATATAATGGAGGTGATGATGGTCTTGAGTTTTTTGGAGGATCAGTAAATGCAAAATATATTGTTTCAGTGAATTCTGGGGATGACTCAGTTGATTTTGCTGATGGGTTTACTGGATCCATAGAAAATGTTTACATAAAAGGTGTAAATAAAGCTGGATTTGAAGGGTCAAACAATGGAGATGATGGAAACGCAACCCCAGTTACAACAACTACAATAAAAAATGCTACAATTCTTCTTGGTGGTTTAACTGCAGCAGAAGGAGCTATTTATTACAAAGAAGGCGGAGGTAAAATTACGTATCAAAACATATATGTTGACGGGTTAAGCTTAGGAGTTAAAGTAAAAAGTACAGATACCGCTGCAAATGCAAGAATAAAAGCAGGGGATTTAATTGTAAACCCAATACAGTTTGTGAATAAGCCAGTTGGTTTTGATTATGGGGAAAAAAGTGTGATTACAGAATTAAATAATACAGGAGCAGGTTCTGGAGCAGCAGTGCCATCTTGGGCAGCTGGTTGGACAGTTGGATTGTAAAATATTTTGAATTAATTAGAGTAAAAAAGCAGGCGAAAGCCTGTTTTTTTACTTAAAACCAATAGGTTACATTGTAAAAAATTGTATGTAACGAAGAAAATAAATAATTATTTTATATATTTATAAGATTATTTAAAGATATGAGAAAACGTTACTTTTTAATCTTTGTTTTTTGTACTTGTTTTGTTTTATTGTCTAGAGGGCAATCTAACAACATAAAGACAACTAATATTGTTAAGTTTTCTGCCTTCCCAAACCCAGTAAATCAAGGAGTATTAACTATAAAAACGTTTAATACTAGAGAAAAAGAAGTAACCATTTATAATGTATTAGGGAAAAAAATATTTACTCAAAAGTTTTCTGGAACGATGAAACAATTAAATGTTTCTGAGATAAGTTCTGGAATTTATATAATGAAAGTTGTTGAAGGAGATAAAGTGGCTACTAAAAAACTAGTAATCAAATAACTTTTACAAGAAAATTACATAAAAAAAAGCCTCGAATTTTCGAGGTTTTTTTATTTTTAGTAACTTCACAGTAAAAATTTTCTGCTATGAATTTACATTTAAAACTAGAGAACATCTTATTTATAGACATAGAAACGGTTCCGCAAGAAGCTTCTTGGAACTCAGTTTCTGAAAACACAAAACAGCTTTTTGATCAAAAAACAAAATACCAACGCAAGGAAGAATTTACCGTTGAGGAATTTTACGAACGTGCCGGAATTTGGGCAGAATTTGGAAAAATTATTTGCATTTCGGCGGGTTTTTTTGTGAATCAAAAGAATGAAAAACAACTGCGGGTAAAATCATTTTTTGGTGATGATGAAAAAGAGCTGTTAGTTGACTTTAAAAAGCTGTTAGACACACATTTTAATAAGAATGAGCATGTTTTGTGCGCACATAATGGAAAAGAATTCGACTTTCCGTACATCGCCAGAAGAATGATTGTGCACAGAATTGAATTGCCAAAAAAACTCAATCTGTTTGGTAAAAAACCATGGGAAATTCCGCATTTAGACACCATGGAATTATGGAAGTTTGGAGATTACAAACATTATTCTTCCTTAAAATTATTAACATCTATTTTAGGAATTCCATCACCTAAAGATGATATTGACGGTAGCGAAGTTGCAAACGTGTATTACAAAGAGAAAAATGTAGACAGAATTGTAACCTATTGCGAAAAAGATACAGTTGCTGTTGCTCAATTAGTCTTGCGTTTTAACAATGAAGAATTGCTCGAAGAATATCAAATTGTAAGCGCGTAAGTTATCCTTCTAACTTCATAGAAAGCTCTAACCAACGTTCTTCTTTTTGCCCTAAATCAGCAATAATTTTTTGTAATTCTTGTGATTTTTCATTGATTTCTTCTGATGAAATTTCATTGTTAGCAAACTGATGTTCAATCTGAGTTTTCTTCTTTTCTAACTTAGCAATATCGGTTTCTAGCAAACCAAATTCTCTATTTTCATTAAAACTTAGTTTTCCTTTAGGGCTAGAAGTAGATTTTGTGACTTCTTTTTTTGATGAAAGGATATTCGGTTTTTCTTCTCTAGGTTTAGAATCTTCATAGGCTCTAAAATCTGAATAATTTCCAGGAAAATTTTCTATAACACCATCTCCTCTAAACACAAAAAGAGAATCCATTATTTTGTCCATAAAATACCTGTCGTGAGAAACTACCAATAAGTTTCCAGGAAAATCTAACAAGAAATCTTCTAAGACATTTAAGGTTATAACATCTAAATCGTTTGTGGGTTCATCTAAAATTAAAAAGTTTGGATTCTGAATTAAAACCGCACATAAATACAAGCGTTTTTGTTCCCCTCCACTTAATTTTTCTACAAAATCGTGTTGCTTTTTTCTGTCGAATAAAAAGCGTTCTAATAATTGACCAGCGGTAATTTTTCGTCCTTTGGTTAACGGAATAAATTCTCCAAATTCTCTAATTACCTCAATTACTTTTTGCCCTTCTTTTATAACGATTCCGCTTTGTGTATAATACCCAAATTTTACGGTTTCACCTAACACAACTTTACCGCCATCAACAGGAATTTTTTGTGTAATTAGATTTAAGAAAGTCGATTTTCCTGTTCCGTTTTTACCAATAATCCCGATGCGTTCTCCACGCTTAAAAACGTATTCAAATCCATCTAAAATCAAGGTGTCATCAAATGATTTTTTAATTTTATGAAGCTCTAAAATTTTACTTCCTAAGCGTTCCATATTAATCTCTAACTGAACCTGATGATCTTGTCTTCTCTTGTGTGCTTTTTCTTTGATTTCGTAAAAATCGTCAATTCTAGATTTCGATTTTGTGGTTCTTGCTTTTGGTTGACGACGCATCCAATCTAGTTCTTTATTGTAAAGGTTTTTTGCCTTTTCTACCGTAGTTTGCTCTAGCGCAATTCGCTCTTCTTTTTTCTCTAAATAATACGAATAATTCCCTTTATATCTGTATAATTTTCCGTGATCTAATTCTACAATTTCGTTACAAACACGTTCTAAAAAATAACGATCGTGCGTTACCATAAAAAGAGTTATTTTTTCTTTAGCAAAGTAACTTTCTAACCATTCAATCATTTCTAAATCTAAATGATTTGTTGGTTCGTCTAAAATTAATAAATCGGGTTTATTGATTAAAATAGTTGCTAAAGCCAAGCGTTTTTTTTGTCCACCAGAAAGCTCGGAAACCTTTTGCTGTAAATTCTCGAACTTTAATTTTGATAAAATTTGTTTGTATTGGGTGTCAAAATCCCAGGCGTTGTGTTGTTCCATCAACTCAAAAGCTTTTTGATACGCTTCTGCATTTTCTGGATCTTCTAAAGCTTTGTTGTATTGCTCAATAACTTGTAAGGTTTTGTTTTCTGAAGAAAAAACAACTTCTTTAATGGTAAGTGTTGGATCTAACTCATCATTTTGTGCTAAATACGAAATCTGAATTCCTTTTCTACTAATTACTTGTCCAGTATCTGGAACATCTAAACCAGCAATAATGTTTAAAATGGATGTTTTTCCACTTCCGTTTTTGGCAACAAAGGCAACTTTTTGATCTTTGTTTATGCCAAACGAAAGTTCTTCAAAAAGAATTCTTTCGCCGTAAGATTTTGAGATGTTTTCTACTGATAAGTAATTCACCATAAAAAGTTTTCACAAAGAACCTAAAAACAAATCAAACTATAAGAGGTTTTAGGCAATTTATCTTTTAAGAATTATTATAAATACTATCTTGCAACGTTATTAGTTATAATTCTAATGAAATTAAGCGTTACTTCTTTTTTTTTACTTCTTTTTTTGTGGAATCCAATTGCTGGATTTTCACAAAATAGCATTCCGATTTCATCAAATTTAAAAGAAGAAAACTTTTTAAAATTTCAAAATCATTTTTTTAAAGCTTTGGCGCAAAAAGCGATTTATAATTATAGAGTTGCCATAGAAAATCTAGAAAAATGTAACGAATTGAAGCCAAATGATGTTTCGGTATTGTTTGAACTTTCTAAAAATTACTTAATGATGAAACGCTTTTTAGAAGCAGAACAATACGCTGTTCAAGCTTTAAAAATTGCCTCTGATAATTATTGGGTTTTAGAACACTTAGGAAGAATATATTTAGCATCGAGCAATATTAATAGCGCGATTGTAATTCAAAAAAAAATTATAGAAATCAACCCAAAAGAAAAGGAAAAATTGGTGTTTTTGTATTTTCAAAACAATCAATTAGAACAAGCAAATACCCTTTTGGTTGCTTTAGAAAAAGAAAATCAGTTGACACCAAACTTGGTTCAGTTTAAAAAGCGATTTTTTAAAAAAATGATTCAAAAAACAGCAATTAAAAGCGAAAATTTGCAAGATTTAATCGCCAAATTTGAATCTGATAAAAGTTTTGAAACGCTTCGTAAAATAGTAACCTTGCCAACAATTACGAATAAGCAGTTGCTTTTTTACAGCAACAAAGGTTTAGAATTGTTTCCGGCGCAAGCATTTGTGTATTTAATGAATGCGAAAGCATTAAATAAAAACAATAATTTTGAAAAAGCCATTGAACAATTAACAAACGGAATTGATTTTGTAATTGACGATAATAATTTAGAAGCCTCTTTTTACGAAGAATTAGCCATAAGTTATGGTAAATTAGGCAAGGAAAAAGAAGCAATAAAAAACAAAAATAAAGCGTTAGCATTACGTAAAAAACAAGAATAGAAATGAAATTTTTTAGCGCTTTATTAATATTAATGCTAGCAATTACCTCGTGTAAATCTACCAAAACAGCTCTTGGAACTTCGGCTGAAATAAAATCAATGTCAGTAAGAAAAGTTTCTAAAAAATATCTTCAAAATACATTTCATAAAAACACCGTTGAAGCGAAACTTAAAGTTGCATATCAAGACAACAACAACAAACAAAAATTAAGCGTAAAATTACGAATAGAAAAAGACAGCGTTATTTGGCTAAACGCAACGTATATTGGCGTAATTGTGGCAAGAGTTAAGATAACACCCAATTCGGTTAGTTATTACGAAAAACTAAATAGAACGTATTTTAAAGGCGATTTTAATGCGTTAAAAAACATGTTAGGAACCGATATTAATTTTACACAATTACAAAACTTATTATTGGGTCAAACAATTTTTGATTTAAACGCTCAAAAATACAGAGCAGTTGTTGATACGAATGCACATTTATTAATGCCAGTACAACAAAAAGCATTGTTCGATGTTTTCTTTTGGATCAACCCCGTTCATTTTAAATTAGACAAACAAGAATTGCATAATTCGTTTAAAAATCAAACACTAAAAGTTGCTTATAAAAGATATACAAAAATCGATGGAGAAACTTTTCCGAAGAACATCGAAATTAGAGCAACAGGAAATGATACATTTACAAATATTGATATAGAATTTAGATCGGTTATTTTTGATAAAGTATTTTCAACTCCATTTAAAGTTCCTAGCGGATATAAACAAGTTGTTTTTTAATGAAAGCTTTTAAACTTTTTTTCTGTTTTTTTCTGATCGCATTATTTTCGAATAATGCTGTTTCTCAGGCGCAAACAAAAAAACAATTAGAAGAAAAAAGACAAAAATTAAAACAAGAAATTTCTAAAGTAAACAAGTTGTTGTTTACCGTACAAACGAAAGAAAAAAACGCATTAGATGCTTTAGAAGATCTCAATCAAAAAATTGTAACAAGAGCAGCATATATAGAATCTATCAATAAAGAAGCGGCATTTTTATCATCAGAAATAAAACAAAACGAAAGAAAAATTACCAAATTAACCAAACAACTTACGGCTTTAAAGAAAGATTATGCCGATATGATTTTTAAATCCTATAAAAGCAAATCTAAACAAAGTCAGTTGTTGTTTTTAATGTCTTCTCAGAGTTTTCAGCAAGCATATAAACGTGTGCAGTATATGAAACAATATACGAAATTTAGAAAAAAACAAGGACAAGAAATTGTTTTGCAAACTGATGTCATCAAAAAACTAAACGACTCACTGTTATTTAAAAAGCAAGAAAAAGACACGTTGATAAAAGTAGAAACAGAAGAGAAACAAAAGATAGAAATTGATAAAAAAAATAAAACAAAACTTGTTTCTCAAATCAAAAAGAAAGAAAAGCAGTACATCAAAGAAATAAAAGCGAAGCAAAAAGAAGACCGTAAAATTGCTGCTCAGATAGATAAAATTATTAAAGACGCCATTGCAAAATCAAACGCGAATAAAGCAAATAAAAAATCAACCAGTTTTGCATTAACGCCAGCCGCAAAAGCATTGGCAAAAAAGTTTGAAAGCAATAAAGGAAAATTACCTTGGCCTGTAAAAAGTGGTTTGGTTGTAAGAAAATTCGGAAAACAACCGCATCCAACATTACGTGGAATTACAATTACAAGTTCTGGTTTGCATATAGCTACAGAAAAAGGAGCAACAGCTCAAAGTGTTTTTAACGGAAAAGTTTTGGCAATACAAGTTTTATCTGGCGGAAGAAAAGCCGTTTTAATTCAGCATGGAAATTACATTACCACGTATAATAATTTAGAAACCTTAGCTGTAAATAAAGGCGATAATGTTGTAACTGGACAAGTTTTAGGGAAAATATTTACCAATAAGGTTACCGGAAAAACCACGTTAATATTTGTGTTACACAAAGAAACACAACGACAAAACCCAACAAATTGGTTGTTAAAAAGATAGTTTAGATAAACAAAGCTTTTAATTCAGTCGCTTTGTTTGGCTCCAGTTTTCCAGATAAAATCAAGCTCAATTGTTTTCTTCTTAATGCGCCATCAAAACGTTCTTTTTCTAGTGCTGTTTCTGGTGTAATTTGCGGAACAGGAACTGGACTTCCAGTTTCATCAACAGCAACAAAGGTATAAATTCCTTCGTTTACTCTTGCTCTTTCTCCAGATTCTCTATCTTCAATCCAAACATCTACATAGATTTCCATAGAAGATTTAAAAGCACGAGAAACTTTTGCTTCTACAGTAACCACGCTTCCAACCGGAACTGCCTTTGTAAACGCAACATGATTTACAGATGCAGTTACAACAATTCTTCTAGAATGACGACGAGCAGCAATGCTACAAGCACGATCCATTCTTGCAAGAATTTCTCCACCAAATAAATTATTTAAAGGATTTGTTTCGCCGGGTAAAACCATGTCTGTTAAAACAGTTAATGATTCTTTTGGAGTTTTTGAATGCATCAGAAATAGAATTTTAAATTCTCCGCAAAGATAAGTAATAAGAGATAAATGGTATTGCGGTATTCGTATTAAAAAAAAGTGTTTTTTAATGTAATTTCTTTATAAACATCCAAGCGTCTTCAGAATAATTATCTCTAATTTTTGCTAAGTTTTTATACGCTTGTGCTCTGGTTTCGAAACTAGCATACGTTACTTGCGTTAAGCCCCATTTATTTTTTCCAATAATTTCTGCGTTAAAACCTTTTGCTTTTAATTGGCGCAATTTTTTTTCTGCATTTTCTGGAAATTCAAAAGCTCCAGCAATAATATGGAAGTTTTTAGGCGATTCTTTTGCAACATTTAATTGAATTGTAGGCAACGGATCTCCAATAACAAAAGTTGCAGACTGAATTTTCTTTTCAACATCTAATTGCTGTTTTGCGTACTGTTCTTTTAGTTGATTGTTTTGAAAGCCATTCCAACCAATTGTGCCAACAGTTAAAAATATGGCAGCTGCTGCAGCATATTTTAAAAAGGGTGATGATTTTTTACGAGCAATAACAGGCGTTAATTTTGTTGCTTGTTGTTGATATTCTAAACGTTTTACCGCAGGAGAACTTAAAGCGCTCATCCCAAAAGTTTCAATCAAATAATTTGATTCAGAATTTGGCTCAAAAATTAGCTGATGCTCTTTATTTAAAGACAAACAACCAACTTTACCAATAACAACAGCTTCCGTTTTTAATTGAACATTCCAACTTTTTACAACTGCACTAATTTTTTCTGATGCTTTTTCAAAAGAAATATTTTCTGATGATGCAATATGATTTGCTAATAAACCATCATTATTTTTTAAATGCGAATTGAACGTAATTTGTTTTGTTGGCGGATAAAAGGTGTGTGAAAAATGATTCACTTTTGCCGAAATGGCGTTGGTTACAAATCCTCCAAAATTTGGTATAATTACGCAATCGTATCTGTATAATAAATCGTTGATGTAGCTAGTTAAAGTCATAAAAACAAAGTTAGTATTTTTTTGTAAAAAAAACGAATGCAATTAGAAACTTATCAACAAAAATTTGTTGTATCTTGACTGTCAAATTATTGCGGTTTGAAAAAAGAAAAATTACTAGCCATTTTGCGTCTGCAAAATACAAAATCTGTGGGCGATATTTCAGCAAAAAAGCTCATTGTCGCCACCGGAGATGTTCGTCAGATTTTTAAAGAAAAGCCAACTACTTTATTAAAAATCAACGGAATTGGAACACATGTCGTCAATCAATTATTTGATAATCAGCACAAAATTCTTGCCGAAGAAGAACTCGATTATATTCAGCAGAATAATATTGTAACTTCGTATTTTTTAGATGATGATTATCCAAAAAACCTACAACAATGTATTGATGCACCCATTTTATTTTTTAAAGACGGAAATATCAACCTACAAAACGAGCGAATCATTAGTATTGTTGGCACCAGAAATATGACGCCTTATGGAAGTAGTTTTTGTAAAGAATTGATTAAAGATTTAACAACATACAATCCAATTATTGTAAGTGGTTTTGCGTACGGAGTTGATATTTGTGCGCATAAAGAAGCAGTCAAAAACAAACTACAAACCATTGCCGTTTTAGCACATGGATTTGAACAAATTTACCCAAAAACACATAAAAAGTACATCAATCAAGTGAATGAAAATGGCGGATTTATCACAGAATTTTGGCATGATGAAGATCCGTTAAGAAAACATTTTTTACAGCGAAATAGAATTGTAGCGGGAATTTCTCAGGCAACAATTATCATAGAATCTGCAGAAAAAGGCGGCTCTTTGGTAACTGCGGATATCGCTAATTCATATGATAGAGACGTGTTTGCTGTTCCTGGAAGAACAACAGATTTGTATAGCAAAGGATGTAATCAATTGATAAAAAACCACAAAGCAGCGCTGTTAACATCCGCGGAAGATGTTGCAAAAATGTTGAATTGGGATCTTGATTCAAAACAGAAAAAAACAAAAACCATTCAAAAACAATTGTTTGTTGAGCTGAATACGAACGAACAAAAAGTGTACGATTATTTGCTTAAAAACGGCAAACAATTCTTAGATATTATTGCCATAGAATGCAATATTCCTATTTACAAATTAGCACCTTTATTATTACAATTAGAAATGAAAGGCGTTGTACAACCTTTGCCAGGAAAATTGTTTGAAGTGTAGTTTTTATCCCTATTTTTGATAAAAATCATACGAAATGGCATCCGAAGAAAAATTAATGTCGCAAAAAAAACCTGCTTTTCCAGTCAATCAGTTATTAAATGACTACTTGATTGAGAATAGTAGAAATATAAAAATCCCAATTTTTTATGATGACTTACTTCGCTTTCAAGGTTCTGTAGTTGTGTATGATAAAAATGACGAAGACACACTTTGGGTACGAACGTATTATTCTGAATTTGAACGACAAGAAATTGATTTAAGTTTAAAAAAAGTCTATACAATCTTGCATTCTAACGGAAATGAAGAAACCATTAAATACTTAAATATTGATGCTGTTGATTATTGTACGTTTGGAAACTCGAAACCTTTTCGTGTAAAAGTTCGGAATATTTTAAACGATAATTACACGTATTTTTATGTAAAAAAAACGGATGCTTCTCGTGTGTATGGATTAGAATTAGAACATATTTTATCGCCTTATAATTTAAATTTTTTGGTGTACAAAGACACGCTAATTGAAGAACATATTGCAGGAATTCCTGGAGACGATTTTATTAAAGATTTTTTACCAAAATGTACAGCATCAGAAAAATCACAAATTGCAAAGGAGTTTGTAAAGTTTAACGAACGCTGTATGATTCGACTTTTAGGAGACATGCGTTCTTATAATTATGTGATTGTGCCCACGCACGATTTTGATCATATTGTGTATAAAATTAGAGCCATAGATTTTGATCAGCAAAGCTTTGAAGGAAAGTTTAAAGTCTATTATCCGCAGTTTTTTAAAGAAAACAATAAAATGGTTTCTTTGGTAAGTGAAAAGTTACAAAATTCTTCTATTGAGCAATATAAAATTGAAGAACGATCTATCGTTGCAAAAAGAATTTTAAGTTCTGAAAATAGAATCAATCAGTTGATAAATGCCATGAAACACGACACCATTTCTACAGATAAAAATGTAACGCTGTTAAAAAATCAAATTTTTGATTTTACCTTAGATGTAAACTTTAAGAAAAGCAATAATATGGGAGAAATTATTGAAACGGCTTTAGAGTTTGTAAAACGGAATTATCAAGAC
Source organism: Polaribacter huanghezhanensis (assembly GCF_030444335.1). Lineage (NCBI taxonomy): Bacteria > Pseudomonadati > Bacteroidota > Flavobacteriia > Flavobacteriales > Flavobacteriaceae > Polaribacter > Polaribacter huanghezhanensis. The sequence continues at coordinate 949,269 of NZ_CP128595.1, forward strand.
GAAAATCCTAAATAAAATATTACTTTTTAGAGCGAATACTTTCAATCACAACGGTAGATAAAATCAACAAACCACCCAAAAAGGTGTTTAAAGTCGGAATTTCATTCAAGAATAAAAACGCTAAAAGAATTCCGAATATGGGTTGAATGCTGCTAATAATACTTGCAGTAGAAACTGAAAAATAAGAGAATTTTTTCACCATCATTGTATGCCCAATTGCTGTAGTTAATAAAGCTAATAATATTACATAAGGATATTGTGTTTCTATTACAGAAGTATCAAAAAAGAACAATAATGGTGCTAATAAAATAGTGATAAAAAGCACTTGGTAAAACATCAACATGGTTCCATTATAAACAGCAACATGTTGTTTTAAAATTAAGATTCTTAACGAATAACACAGGGCTGAAATCACCCCTAAAATAATTCCTTGTACATGATTGCTTTCTAAATCAAATTCGGGGGCTAAAATGTAAATTCCGAGCAATACAATCAATCCTAAAACAATATGAATTGGATTGAATTTTGTTTTGATAAACAAGGGTTCTAACAAAGCAGTAATCACCGGAAATGTATATAAAGACAACATTCCTAAAGCAACATTTGAGAGTTTTAAAGCGTAGAAATACGTGGTCCAATGTGCTGCCATAAAAATGGCTCCAAGTGTAAATGTGAAGAAATCTTTTTTAGAGTAAATTTTAAGATTTATTTTTTTAAATCGACAATACGCATACAAGAAAAGAACCGCTAAAGAAGAACGCCACCAAACCATAATTGAAGGCGGCATTTCTATATATTTTCCTAAAACACCAGAAGTACTTATAAATAAAGTAGCGAGTAAAAGTTCAGAAATGTGTTTTAGATGTTCGTTTTTCATATTGTTTGTCTCCTCGAGCGGAGTCGAGAGGTTAATATTAGTTTTTTAAAATTTAATAGTTCTCGACTCCGCTCGAACGGACATGTTTATTTAATTTTTTCAAGAATAGACAATGCTTTACCTACAGTATCTATATGAATAAAGGTAATTAATAAACGCAAACCATTTTTGGTTTCTTTTTCTTTCATCACACAACTTTTAGGGTTTTGCTGAACGTATTTTAACATGTTTGTAAAATCTTCTGTTTGATAAAAAGGACTTTGTTGATCAGAAACATAATAGCCAATCATGCGTTTTTTCTTCAAGATAATTTTTTCTAATCCCAATTTTTTTGCCAACCATTTGATGCGAACAGAATCTAATAAATCTACAACTTGAATCGGAACTTCTCCAAACCGATCCGTGATTTCTGTTTCAAAATTCACCAATTCTTCTTCTGTTTTTAAGTCGCCCAATTTGTTGTATAAATTCAAACGTTCTGTAATAGAATTTACATAATCATCCGGAAATAAAATTTCGAAATCGGTATCAATCGTTACTTCTTTTACAAACTCTTTTGGTTTCGATTCATCAGCCGGATACAATGCTGCAAACTCGTTTTCTTTCAATTCTTCAATTGCTTCAGACAATATTTTTTGATAGGTGTCAAAACCAATATCATTGATAAATCCACTTTGTTCTCCACCCAATAAATCTCCAGCTCCACGAATTTCCAAATCTTTCATGGCGATATTAATTCCGCTACCCAAATCAGAAAATAATTCTAATGCTGTAATCCGTTTTCTGGCATCATCTGTCATCATATGATAAGGCGGCGTGATAAAATAACAGAATGCTTTTTTGTTTGATCGACCAACTCTTCCACGCATTTGATGTAAATCAGACAGCCCAAAATTATTGGCGTTATTTACAAAAATGGTGTTTGCATTCGGAACATCCAATCCACTTTCTACAATGGTTGTAGAAACCAACACATCAAATTCATTATTCATAAATCGGAGCATCAAATCTTCCAACTTTTTTCCTTCCATTTGACCGTGACCAATTCCGATTTTTGCAGAAGGAATTAAACGCTGTAATAAACCTGCAACTTCTTTAATGTTTTCGATTCTATTATGGATAAAAAACACTTGTCCGCCTCGAGAAATCTCATACGAAACAGCATCTCTAATCGTTTCTTCAGAAAAGCGAATGACATTAGTTTCTATTGGATGACGATTTGGCGGCGGTGTATTTATGACCGATAAATCTCTTGCTGCCATCAAACTAAACTGCAAGGTTCTTGGAATTGGCGTTGCAGTTAATGTTAGCGTGTCAACATTTTCTTTGATGGTTTTTAATTTGTCTTTTACAGCAACACCAAATTTTTGTTCTTCATCAATAATTAACAATCCTAAATCTTTAAACTGAATACTCTTATTGGTTAATTGATGCGTTCCAATAACAATATCAACAGAACCATTTCCAATTCCTTCTATGACGCCACGTTTCTGATTTGCGGTTCTAAATCTGTTTAAATAATCTATGGTAACAGGGAAGTTCTTTAGCCGCTCCGTAAATGTTCTAAAATGTTGATAGGCTAAAATTGTAGTTGGAACTAAAATAGCGACTTGTTTTCCGTTGTCAACGGCTTTAAATGCGGCTCTAATTGCAATTTCTGTTTTTCCAAAACCAACATCACCACAAACCAAACGATCCATTGGTTGTTCGTTTTCCATATCGGCTTTTACATCTTGAGTTGCAGATAATTGATCTGGTGTGTCTTCGTAAATAAAACTCGCCTCCAACTCATGTTGCATAAAGGTATCTGGTCTGTATTGAAATCCTTTTTGCAGCTTTCTTTTTGCGTATAATTGAATTAAATTGAACGCAATATGTTTAACTCTTGCTTTGGTTTTTTGTTTGATTTTTTTCCAAGCACCAGAACCTAATTTGTAAATTTTTGGAGCTTTTCCGTCTTTTCCATTAAATTTTGAAATTTTATGCAACGAATGAATGCTGATGTATAAAATATCGCGATCGCCATAAAATAATTTAATTGCTTCTTGCTTGTTTCCTTCAACATCAATTTTTTGTAAACCACCAAACTTTCCAATTCCATGATCTATATGTGTAACATAATCGCCAATTTCTAAATTATTGATTTCCTTTAACGTAATGGATTGCTTTTTTGCGTATCCATTTTTTAATCTGAATTTATGATAACGTTCAAAGATTTGATGATCTGTATAACAAACTATTTTTTCATCAATATCTATAAATCCCTCATGCAGTGGAAAAACGATGGTTTCGTAACTTACATCTTCTTCTACATCGTTAAAAATATCATGAAAACGTTCAGCTTGTTTGTCGTTTGCACAAAAAATATAATTGGTGTACCCTTGCTTAGAATAGTTGTTTAAATTGGTGATTAACAAGTCGAATTGCTTGTTAAAAGAAGGTTGCGGCAACACATTAAACCGAACATTTGTAGTTGTTTGTGCTTTTTCTGGTTGATTGATTGCAACTGTAGAAAATTGATTGATTTGTTCTTTTATATACGCACCATTGCAAAACAATTCTTCGGGTTTTGCGTGTTTTATTTCTTTGGATAATTCTTTAAAAGCGTCAGTTGCTTTTGCATAAAAAGTGTCTAATTTTCCCGTTAATAAATCAATATTTTGATAAAAAATAATTGTTTTGGGTGAAATGTATTTTAGAAAACTTTCTCGTTTTTCTTGCAGCGTTTTGTTCTCAACATTTGGCATAATGCTGATTTTTTTCAGCTTGTCAATAGAGAGCTGCGTTTCAACATCAAAAGTCCGAATACTTTCTACTTCATCTCCAAAAAATTCAATCCTGTAAGGTTCGTCATTAGAAAAAGAAAAGACATCTATAATTCCGCCACGGACAGAAAATTCGCCGGGTTCGGTAACAAAATCAACTCGCTTAAAATGATATTCAAACAACACTTCGTTTACAAAATCAAGCGAAAGATTTTCTCCAATACTTAATTTTAAAGTGTTTTTTTCAAGTTCTCTTTTGGTAACAACTTTTTCAAACAATGCATCTGGATAGGTAACAATAACCGCTGGTTTTTTTTGCGAATTAATTCTGTTTAAAACTTCTGATCGCAGTAAAATATTTGCATTGTCTATTTCTTCAATTTGATAAGGTCTTCGGTAAGAACCAGGATAAAACAACACTTTTTTATCGCCCAATAATTGTTCAAAATCATTTAGATAATATGCCGCTTCTTCTTTATCATTAAAGATGATAAGAAAAGGTTTTTCTGTTTTTTTAAAAGTTTCGGAAATAACAAAAGACAACGACGAACCCACCAAATTCGTGATTTGAAAAAGGTTTTTTTCGTGTTGAAGTTCCGATAAAATCTGTGTTGTTTTTTCAGATTTCTTATATCGATTGATAATAATCTCTCTACTCAATTCAACTATTTTCAGCAAATGTACTATAACTATTTGTAATAATTTAATCTGTAAACTCGGTTTAAAAAAAATACAATAACTTTAGAAAAAATTAGTTCTTAAAAAGAAATGCAGAAAAAGACATGTTCAAATCTTTAAAAATATTTTTAGTAGTGCTATTTATTGGTTTTCAAACTGTTGCACAGAATAAAGAAAACAGATGGGTGGTTGGTGCAAGTGTTGGCGTTGCCAAATTTGCATCAGAAGATGTTAAGGCTGTTGGAGATCAATTTATTTTCCAAGTTCCATCACTAAATGTATCCAGGTATTTTTTTAACGGGCTAACCTTAGACGCTGGTCTTTCTTTTAGTGTTATTGATAGAATTCCTGGGTTTTATTCAAATAGCGTTTCGTATGTATCTATTGATGGTGCTGTTAAATACGATTTTGGGACTTTGAATGATAATTTAGTTCCCTATGTGATTCTTGGAGGAAGTCTTTTAAAAACAACCTATAAAATGACTACAACAACTAATATCGGTGCTGGCGGAACATTTTGGTTGAATCCTAACTATGGGATAAACACACAATTACAGTATAAATATTCACCAGAAACAGATGAAAGTATGCGTTCGCACACCTATTTTTCAGTTGGCGTAGTTTATAGTCTTCAACCACGAATATTAGTTCCTAGATTGTGGAGTAATAATTGACCGTTCTTTATTTTTTTTCTGAGTAGTAATATTCCAACTAAAACCAGTAGAAAAATAATTCATCTTATAATTTAAGCCTGTTCCGTAAGAAATATCTAATTGTAGATTGTTTTTTAGCAAATAAGTAAGTCCAATATCAAAATTAGCTAAATGATTTTCAAACTCTGCAAATTCGCCATAAGGTTCAATATAAACCCCAACTTTATCAGACAACGAAACACTTAATGCCATAGAATAGGTGAAATTACCAATTCCAGTTCCGAGATAATCATAACCAACATTGTATCCTAAACCAAAATTATTAGAAATAACATGCGAAATTGATAGTTTATTAATTATGCCTAACCTATCATTTGTCAGTTCTCTTTTTGCTGTCGGTAAAATGAAATGTGATAAAAAAGCAATTTCAGTATTCACATTTTTCTTTTTGAGTAATTGAATTTTTGTTCCTATTTGGAGATCGCTAATACCACTTTTTTTTAACGAGTTGCTAATTGTTTTGTTGGTTTCAAATTCTGTTAGTAAACGGAGTTCAAAGTTTTTTGAAATTCCATATCTCCATAAAACAGAAGGATGTGCATTTGCTTGTGCTCTAGCATCTCTTTGAAAGAACACGCCAGCTTCTATTTGTAAGCTTTTTAACGGAATTATTGATGAGCTTTCAGTTTGATCAGGTCTGTCTGTAATTATTTCTTGCGCAGAGATTGTTGTAATTGCAAAAAATAACAAAAGGGCGTGCTTTTTTTTAGATAGATTCATTTTTATTGTGAAGTTTATACAAATATAAAATATTTTTTAGACAAGGCTAAAAAATATTTTTTTATTTTGTAAATAATCATACCTTTGCATTATAAATAGAACCTATGTTTAGTCAGTCAGAAGAAAATTATTTAAAAACAATCTATCATTTAGGAATTACTTCACTCAAAGGAGTAAGTACAAATGCTATTGCAAAAAAATTAAGCACAAAAGCTTCTTCTGTAACAGATATGATTAAAAAACTAGCAGATAAAAAGCTGCTGATTTACAAGAAATATCAAGGAGTTTTATTAACTGAAGAAGGAAAAAAATCAGCAGCATTAATTGTTAGAAATCATCGCTTGTGGGAGGTTTTTTTGGTAGAAAAATTAAATTTTAATTGGGATGAAGTGCACGATGTTGCAGAACAATTAGAACATATAAAGTCGACTAAATTGATAAATGAAATTGATGCTTTGCTCGGTTTTCCAAAATACGATCCGCATGGAGATCCGATTCCAGATATCAACGGAAATCTTCATCAAATGGAAAAGAATTTGTTATCAACGTTAAAAATAAATGATACAGGAATTTGTGTTGGTGTAAAAGACTCTTCAGTTGCTTTTTTACAATTTTTAGACAAACAAAAAATTGCATTAGGACAAGAAGTTGAGGTGTTAGAAAAAGAAGATTTTGATGCTTCTATGACGATAAAAATCAACAATAAAAAGATGACCGTTTCAAATAAAATAGCTACTAATTTATACATTCAGAAGCAATGAATTCAATAGATCCAAAAGTATTGCTACTTGTTTTTTTTGGAACAATCGTTTTGTTGTATTATTTCTTTAGACCCACAAAAGGAATCTATTTTTTATTAAAAAAATCCTATAAATCAAATTCAAAAACGGTGGTTGAGGATATTTTAAAACTATTATACCACAATCAAATTTCTAATAAAAATTTAACCACACACGATTTAACCGACAAGTTAAATTACAACAATTCACTATTGATAGAAAGCATCAGTAAAATGATTGAAAATGAGTTGATTTACATGGATGGAGATTCATACAAATTGTCTGAATTAGGGAATGAACACGCGCTTCAAATTGTAAGAGCACATAGGTTATGGGAAAAATATTTATCAGAAAAAACAGGTTTTGACAAACAGGAGTGGCACGAAAGAGCAGAAAAAAAGGAACACGAATTAAGTATTGAAGAAACCAATAAGTTAGCAGAACTTTTGGGAAACCCTAAATACGATCCTCATGGCGATCCAATCCCAACAAAATCAGGGAAAATAGCTTTAAAGAAAGGAGTTTCATTATCAACTTTACCCGTGAAAAGTGTTGGTAAAATTATTCATATTGAAGACGAACCAGACATTATTTACCGACAAATATTAGCAGAAAAAATCCATTTAGATTCTCTAATTCGCGTTGTCGAAAACAACCCAAATCGCGTTGTATTTCATTCAGAAGGAGAAAAATTTATTTTAGCGCCTGTTGTTGCAGGAAATATTACGGTTCTCGTTTTAGAAAACACTTCAGAATCTGAAGAAAAAACAATGCGTCTTTCTAGTTTAAAACCATTAGAAAAAGCAATAATTATTGGACTTTCTAAAGAATGTAGAGGAGACAATAGACGTAGATTATTAGATCTGGGTTTTGTAAAAGGAGCTACCGTAGCAATCGATTTGTTAAATCCTTTAGGCGACCCAAAATCTTTTACAATAAAAGGGACAGCGATTGCTTTAAGAGAAGATCAAGCATCAAAAATTCTAATTAAAAAAGTATAACCATGGAAAATCATTTAAAAAGTGCCTGTGATTCTTGTGCTCATTTCAATGAAAATGGGTTGAAAAAATTAGGAGTTGATACCCGTGATTTTGATTTTGTTTTAGCGTTGGCCGGAAATCCAAATACAGGAAAAAGTACCGTTTTTAATGCGCTAACAGGATTAAGACAACACACCGGAAATTGGCCAGGAAAAACCGTAACAAGAGCAGAAGGAGCTTTTGAATATGATGCTCAAAAATTTAAATTGATAGATTTACCTGGCACGTATTCTTTACTTTCTACATCAGAAGATGAAGAAGTAGCACGTAATTTTATTCTTTTCGGGAAACCATCTGTAACCGTTATAGTTGCTGATGCTAGCAGATTAGAACGCAACTTAAATTTAGTATTACAAATATTAGAAATTACAGATAAAGCTGTTTTGTGTTTGAATCTAATGGATGAAGCAAAAAGAAATCATATAGAAATTGATACAAGAACGCTGTCAAGAGATTTAGGAATTCCAGTTGTTGCTACAAGCGCCAGATTTAAAGAAGGAATTCCAGATTTAATAAAAACAATTAGTGAAGTGGCAAATGGAAAAATTAAATGCAAGCCGCATAAAATTAAAAGTATTCCTAAAAACATTGAAAAAGCAGTACAAGAATTAAGTAAGTATATAGAAGAAGTGTACCCGAAAATTGAAAATAGTCGATGGTTGGCTTTTCGCCTTTTAGAAGGAGATTCGCAAGTGATAAAAGGACTTGAAGAAGGTAAATTTGTGTAAAATGAAGAATAAATCAATAGAAAATATAATTGCATTATCTAAAGAATTAAGATGGCAAATTGGCGATGATTTTCATGATAATTTAGCCGAAAGTATTTATGCAGATGCTTCTAAAATAGTGGAGAGTTCTGTAAAAAAAGACCAACAAAAGACGAACTTTAGATTAGATTCAAAAATAGATAAAATAGTAACGAGTAAAATTTGGGGGTTTCCAATTATGTTGCTTTTGCTTGCTTTGATTCTTTGGATTACCATAATTGGTGCTAATTATCCGTCTTCAATGTTGGCAAGTTTATTACTAGACACCGTACATCCATTTTTAAAAAATGGCGCAACAGAATTACAAATTCCTTGGTGGTTAACCGGTTTTTTAATTGATGGCGTGTATTTATCTGTGGCTTGGGTAATTGCTGTAATGTTGCCTCCAATGGCAATATTTTTTCCGCTTTTTACACTTTTAGAAGATTTTGGATATTTGCCAAGAGTGGCGTTTAATATGGATTATTTATTTAAAAAATCTGGAGCACACGGCAAACAAGCATTAACCATGAGCATGGGTTTTGGATGTAATGCAGCTGGAGTTGTAGCAACACGAATTATTGACAGTCCACGAGAACGATTAATTGCCATCATTACCAATAATTTTTCGCTTTGTAATGGTCGCTGGCCAACGCAAATTTTATTAGCAACTATTTTTGTTGGAGCAGTTGTGCCAGCATCCTATGCTAGTTTAGCGTCTTTATCAGCGGTGATTGGCATTGCGGTTTTGGGAATCTTTTTTATGTTTTTCTTTTCTTGGGCGTTGTCAAAAACCGTGTTAAAAGGAGAAGTTTCTACCTTTAATTTAGAATTACCACCTTACAGACCGCCCGTTTTTTGGAAAACGATTTATACTTCATTAATAGATAGAACGCTTATTGTTTTGTGGAGAGCAGTTGTATTTGCAGCTCCAGCTGGCGCAGTTATTTGGTTAATTTCTAATATTTTTATTGGTGATGAAAGCATTGCTGTTTGGTTGATACATCATTTAGATGGTTTTGGATTTTTATTAGGATTAAATGGCGTGATATTATTGGCATATATTGTTGCTATTCCTGCGAACGAAATTGTAATTCCAACAATATTAATGTTAACGGTTTTGGTTACAGGTGTTTCTGGTGGTGCAGGTGTTGGAGTATTGTTTGAATTAGATTCAGTTACCGCAACGGGAGATATTTTAAAAGCGGGCGGTTGGACGCTTTTAACAGCAACGAATGTGATGTTGTTTAGTTTGCTTCACAATCCCTGTAGTACAACAATTTATACCATTTATAAAGAAACTAAAAGTGTTAAATGGACAGTAGTAGCTTCTCTTTTACCAGTTGTTGCTGGTTTTATTGTTACTTTTTTAGTTGCTCAAATCTGGAGAATTGTAGCATAAAAAAATGAAATTAAATAGAAAAGCCATTTAAAACTTGAATGGCTTTTTGTATTTTGCACTAAAATAAAATTGTGCAACAACCTTCAAGTTTTCAAGTATATAATGCATCCGCCGGAAGCGGAAAAACGTTTACGCTTGTAAAAGAATATTTAAAAGTAGTGTTGCAATCTGATGATCGTTTTGTTTTTCAGAAAATCCTTGCCATTACGTTTACCAACAAAGCAGCTTCAGAAATGAAAGCACGTGTTTTAGATAATTTACAGTTTTTTTCTGAAGGAAAAGAAAACGATTTATTCTTTAAAATTGTAGAAGAAACAGCACTCGAAAAAAATACAATTCAGAAGCGAAGTTCTATAGTTTTAGAAGCAATATTGCAAAACTACAGTGCTTTTGCAATTACCACGATTGATAGTTTTACACACAAAATCATTAAAAGTTTTGCTTTTGATTTAGGACTGAATTTAAACTTTGAAGTAGAATTAGATTCCGACATATTATTGTCTTTAGCGGTTGATGTTTTGATTTCTAAAATTGGCGTAGAAAACGATATCACAAACACATTGATTGATTATTCTTTAGACAAAGCGAAAGAAGATAAATCTTGGGATATTTCTAGAGATTTAAATGAGTTTTCAAAGATTTTATTGAAAGATGAAGATGCAAAACATTTTAAAAAATTAAGCTCAAAAACGATTAGCGATTTTACTTCTTTAAAAAAGAAATTAACGGGTCATCAAAAAGAGCTTGAAAAACGTTTTGTAGAAATTGGTAAAAATTGCCTGCAATTAATTTCTGAAGCAGATTTAGACGCAAAAGATTTTACGCGTAGTACAGTTCCGAAGTTCTTTAATGATGTAGCAATAAAAAGCTTCTATTTTGATTTTGAAAAACGAAGTAAAACCATTCAAAAAGCAATTGACAATAATCAATATTATAATAAGTCTGCTAGCGATAATGTTGTTGCTGCAATAGAAAGTATTGTGCCAGAAATAATTACTTTTTTTCAACAACTAAAAGAAGTTCATCAGCAATTTACATTGAATTCTTTAGCTTTAAAAAGTATCATTCCGCTTGCCGTTTTAGCCAAAATAAATGCAGAATTAACAAGCATCAAAGAAGAAAATAACATTCGGTTGATTTCTGAATTTAATCAGTTAATTTCTAACAATATCAAAGAAGAACCAGCGCCTTTTATTTACGAAAGAATCGGTCAAAAATTTATGTATTATTTTATTGATGAAATGCAAGATACATCAACATTACAATGGCAAAATTTGATTCCGTTAATAGAAAATGCCTTAGCACAAGAAAAGAGTAATTTGATGTTGGTTGGCGACGGAAAACAAGCTATTTATCGTTGGCGTGGCGGAAAAGCAGAACAATTTATAAAATTGGGTTCTGATGTTCAAAACGAAAGAAACTCAAATCCATTTCAAGTACATAAAGAGGTAAAAGGGTTAGACACAAATTATAGAAGTTATAGCGAAATAATTGCTTTTAATAATTCTTTTTTTCAATATGTTTCTGGACATTTTAAAAACCCCATGTATCAACAACTTTTTGTAGATGGCAACAAGCAAAAGATCACTCAAAAACAAGGCGGATTCGTGTCGATCGATTTTTTAGAAAAATTAGAAGATAAAGAAAAAAACGATTTAAAATACGCCAAAAAAGTACATGAAATTATCATCAATTTAGATGCTGGTTTTTCGAGAAAAGATGTGTGTGTTTTAGTGAGAAGAAAAAAAGAAGGAGTTGCAGTTGCTAATTATTTGTCGGAAAAAGGAATCGAAATTATTTCTTCTGAAACCTTGTTGATTCAGAACAGTAAAAAAGTAAATTTTATTGTCGATTTATTACAAGGAATTCAGCAACCAAAAGATCAAGAAACGTGGTTAAATAGTGTTTATTTTTTATACGATCATCTAAATATCAAAACAGATAAACATCATTTTATTGCTTCTTTTGACATTAAAAATGGTGCCGATTTTTTCAAAACGATTACAGAATACAACATTCAGTTTGATCTAGAAAATTTCACAAAACTGCCATTTTATGAGAAAATTGAAGAAATCATCAGGACTTTTTATTTAGCGGAAGAATCTGATGCGTACATTCAATTCTTTTTGGATGTGGTCTTTGAACAACAGAAAAAAGGAACAGAAATTCAGCAATTTTTAGATTTCTGGAATTTGAAGAAAGACAAATTAAGTATTGTTGCACCAGAAGCAGAAAATGCGGTTCAAATAATGACCATTCATAAATCGAAAGGTTTGGAATTTCCTGTAGTGATTTTCCCGTATAATATTGAAATTTATCGACAAATTAATCCGAAAACATGGTTGACAGAATTACCATCAGAACAATTTGAAAGTTTTGATGAATTGTTGGTGAACTCTACTTCAAGTATTCAATATATTGGAGAAAATGGTGTAGAAATTTATGAACATCAACGACAAGAACTAGAGTTGGATAATTTTAATTTGTTGTATGTTGCTTTCACCAGATCTGTGGAGCAATTGTATATTGTAACAGAGAAAAATATCAGCAAAACAAATGGTGTAAATACAAATTTTACTTCCGGAATTGTAATTAATTTTCTAAAAGAAAACGGCTATTGGTCTGATGATAAATTGAATTACACTTTTGGCAATAAAAAGAAAGTAAGCAACTCTGAAAAAACAATTTCTACATCAATTATTCAAAAAGAATTTATTAGTAATTCTTGGCGTCAGCACCATATTTATATGGTGGCGAATTCGTCAAAACTTTGGGAAACAGCACAAGGAGAGGCAATTAAGTACGGAAACTTAGTGCATGAAATGCTTTCGAAAGTGTTGGTTAAAGAAGATGTAGAAAAAGTAATTCAGCACTATTTGCAGCAAGGTTTTTTGAATTCTGAAAACTCTGAAAAATTAAAGAAATTACTTTTGGAAGTGGTACATCATCCGAAGTTAGAAAACTATTATTCTGAAGAGGTTGTTGTTTTTAACGAGAGAGAAATTGTATCAAAAGAGAATCACATTTTTATTCCAGATAGATTGGTTTTTAATTCAGAAAATGAAGTCATCATCATTGATTATAAAACTGGAAAACCAGCGAAAGAATATCATCAACAACTAATAAGTTACGAAGATGTACTGTTATCCATGGATTTAAAAGTGACAAAAAAAATACTGATATATATAAACGAAGAAATTACAATCGAAGAATTTTAATTTATCTTTGTAAAACAAAAAAAGGAAACATGTACGGAAAAATAAAAGAGCAATTACAGCAAGAATTGAAAGAAATAAAAGACGCAGGATTGTATAAATCAGAACGCATCATTACATCATCACAAGATGCGGTAATTAAGATTTCAACAGGAGAAGAAGTCATTAATTTTTGCGCAAATAATTATTTAGGATTGTCTAATCATCCAGAGGTTATTCAGGCAGCAAAAGACACAATGGATACGCATGGATTTGGAATGTCATCCGTTCGTTTTATTTGCGGAACACAAGATATTCATAAAGAATTGGAAGCGAAAGTTGCAGAATTTTATCAAACTGAAGACACCATTTTATACGCAGCAGCTTTTGATGCAAACGGTGGAGTTTTTGAGCCTTTATTGTCAAAAGAAGATGCCATTATTTCTGATAGTTTAAATCACGCTTCAATTATAGATGGAGTTCGTTTGTGTAAAGCGGCTCGTTATCGTTATGACAATAATGACATGAATTCGTTGGAAGAGCAATTGATTGAAGCGAATAAACAAAATCATCGTTTTAAGATTATTGTAACAGATGGCGTTTTCTCCATGGACGGAATTGTTGCAAAACTTGATAAAATTTGCGATTTAGCAGACAAATATGATGCAATGGTGATGGTGGATGAATGTCATGCTGCTGGGTTTATTGGTAAAACAGGAAGAGGAACTGTTGAGTTAAAGAATGTAATGGGTCGAGTTGATATTGTAACTGGAACTTTTGGAAAAGCTTTAGGTGGTGCAATGGGAGGATATACAACAGGGAAAAAAGAAATTATAGAAATATTACGCCAACGCTCTAGACCTTATCTGTTTTCTAATTCTTTAGCGCCAGCAATTGTTGGAGCATCATTAAAGGTATTTGACTTAATTGAAAATGACACTTCCCTTCGTGATAAATTAGAGTGGAACACAACACACTTTAGAACAAAAATGGAAGAAGCTGGTTTTGATTTGGTTGGTGCAGATGCAGCAATTGTTCCAGTTATGTTGTATGACGCAAAATTATCTCAAACGATGGCAAACAAATTACTGCAAGAAGGGGTGTATGTGATAGGCTTCTTTTTCCCCGTTGTGCCAAAAGAAAAAGCAAGAATAAGAGTACAGCTTTCAGCCGCACACAGCAAAGAACATTTAGATCATGCAATTAATGCGTTTATTAAAGTAGGAAAAGCACTCAGTATTGTATAAACGGAAGTGTTAAGCGAGGTGAAATTTATAAATTTTTTTAAAAAATCTTTGTAAATACGTTTGAACAACTTACATTTGTAATATTAATAAAGAACTTTTAATTTAAAAATTTGATAATGAAACATTTAAAAATAGCTATGATAGCTTTATTTACATTTGTGATGGTCGCAAATGTAAACGCGCAGGATTCTGACAATCCATGGGCAATTACCTTAGGTTTTAACTCTGTAGATATACGAGGAGGGAAATCAATTTCAACTCTTGCAAAAGATTATTTAGGGACTAAAGATTGGAATACGCTTCCATCTGTTTCTAGAATTGCTGCAACGAAGTATTTGCAAGATGGTTTTTCTTTACAATTAGCAGGGTCTTTAAATAAGATTGATAATGTTAATGGAGTAGCCGCTAACATGATGTATTATGCTTTTGATGCTAATGTATTGTATGATGTAAATAAATTAGTTGAATTAACATTTGGTTCTACAACAAAATTATTTGACCCTTATGTTTACTTAGGAGGAGGGTATACTTCAATAGGTGGAAATGGAGAAGGAATGATGAATGCTGGAGCAGGATTTAATGTTTGGTTGAACGAAAATATTGGAATCAACTTACAATCTGGAGCAAAACGTAATTTTTCTGGAGAAGTTGCAGATCACTTTCAACATACTTTTGGTATAATCCTTAAGTTTGGTGGAAAAGATACAGATGGAGATGGAGTATATGATAAAAATGATTCTTGTCCAGATGTTGCAGGATTAGCTGCTTTCAACGGTTGTCCAGATGCTGATGGTGATGGTATTCAAGACTCAAAAGATTCTTGTCCAGATGTTGCAGGATTAGCTGCTTTAAATGGATGTCCAGATGCTGATGGTGATGGTATTGCAGATAAAGATGATATGTGTCCAAACGAAAAAGGATCTGCTGCAAACAGAGGTTGCCCAGACTCAGATGGTGACGGAGTTGTAAATAAAGATGATAAATGTCCAAATGTTGCAGGGCCTGCAGCTAACGGAGGTTGTCCTTGGCCAGACACTGATGGTGATGGTGTATTAGACAAAGATGATAACTGTGTGAATGAAGCAGGACCTGCTTCAAACAATGGGTGTCCAGAGCCGATAATTACTGATGCAGCTGTTCAAACAATTAACATGGGAGCTAAATTTATTTTGTTTAATACAGGAAAACATAGCTTTAAATCAGGAGTAACTAAAAAATTAGATGATATTATTGCTATCATGAACGAATTCCCTAAAGCTACTTTTGTGGTTGAAGGTCATACTGATAGTTCAGGAGGAGCAGCACTTAATTTAAGAATTTCTGAAAAAAGAGCAATGGCTGTTAGAGATTACTTTGTTAAGAAGGGGATTTCTACAGATAGATTAGAAGCCAAAGGATTTGGAGAAGGTTCTCCAATTGCTAATAATAAAACTAGAGCTGGTAGAGCAGAAAACAGAAGAGTAGAAATTAAAGTTGCTAACAATAACTAATAATTTCAAACTATACACTAAAAAGGCCTTATACATTGTATAAGGCCTTTTTAGTGTATTAAATAGTTCCCTTTTTTATTATTTAACAAGACTTTTACGAAGAAAATATCCCATTTCTTTTTCCTTGGAAAAAAACATAAAAACACTTTTAATTTAACGTTAATTAAATTATCTTTGCACCCTGAAAAAGAGGGGTAAAAACCACAAAATAAAATAACTAACATTAATTAGATACTATAATGTCTACAACAACAGGTAAAGTTTCACAGGTTATTGGTCCAGTAATCGATGTAGAGTTTAATACAGAAACTGCTGCACTTCCAAAGATTTACGATTCATTAGAAATTACTAAAACTGACGGTTCACTTTTGGTTTTAGAAGTTCAACAACATATCGGAGAAGATACAGTTCGTACAATCTCAATGGACGCAACAGATGGTTTGCGAAGAGGACAAGAAGTTAGAGCAACTGGAAGTCCAATTCAAATGCCTATTGGTAACGATATCTACGGAAGATTATTCAATGTAACTGGAGATGCTATTGATGGATTAGGAAACTTAGACAAAGAAGGAGCTAATGGTTTGCCAATTCACAGAGCAGCACCAAAATTTGAAGACTTATCTACATCTACTGAAGTTTTATTTACAGGAATAAAAGTAATCGACTTAATTGAGCCTTATGCAAAAGGAGGTAAAATTGGATTATTCGGTGGAGCTGGAGTAGGAAAAACAGTATTGATTCAAGAGTTGATTAACAACATTGCAAAAGGACACGGAGGATTATCTGTATTCGCAGGTGTTGGAGAAAGAACTCGTGAAGGAAATGATTTATTAAGAGAAATGTTAGAGTCAGGAATTATCAAATATGGTGATGACTTTATGCATTCTATGGAAGAAGGCGGATGGGATTTATCTAAAGTTGATAAACCAGGAATGAAAGACTCTAAAGCAACTTTTGTATTTGGACAAATGAATGAGCCACCTGGAGCACGTGCTAGAGTAGCATTATCAGGATTAACAATAGCAGAATATTTCCGTGATGGAGCAGGAGAATCTCAAGGAAAAGATGTTCTTTTCTTCGTAGATAATATTTTCCGTTTTACACAAGCAGGTTCTGAGGTTTCTGCCTTATTAGGACGTATGCCTTCTGCGGTAGGTTACCAACCAACATTGGCAACAGAAATGGGAGCAATGCAAGAGCGTATTACTTCTACAAAGAAAGGATCTATTACTTCTGTACAGGCAGTTTATGTACCTGCAGATGATTTAACAGATCCAGCACCAGCAACAACATTTGCGCATTTAGATGCAACTACAGTATTGTCTCGTAAAATTGCTGAGCTTGGTATTTATCCAGCAGTAGATCCTTTAGATTCTACTTCTAGAATTTTATCAGCAGATATTTTAGGTGATGAGCATTACGATTGTGCAACAAGAGTAAAAGAATTATTACAACGTTATAAAGAATTACAAGATATTATTGCAATTTTAGGTATGGAAGAATTATCTGAAGAAGATAAATTAGCTGTACACAGAGCAAGACGTGTCCAACGTTTCTTATCTCAACCTTTCCACGTAGCTGAACAATTTACTGGTATTCCAGGAGTTTTAGTTGATATTAAAGACACTATTAAAGGGTTTAATATGATTATGGATGGTGAGTTAGATAAATATCCTGAAGCAGCATTTAACTTAAGAGGATCAATTCAAGATGCAATTGATGCTGGAGAAAAAATGTTAGCAGAAGCGTAAAAATCAGCTTGAAGCCAAAAGCTTAAAGCCAAAAGCAGTAAAATTATGTTTTTAGAAATTGTAACACCAGAAGCCGTTTTATTTTCATCAGATGTAGATTCTATTTCTGTACCTGGTAAAGATGGTAATTTTCAAATGTTAAATAATCACGCGCCAATTGTTTCTGTTTTAAAAGAAGGAACGGTGCAAATACATGTACATACTCAAGAGCATTTAGAGATGGATATGTTAAGTGGTCATTTAGAGCCACATATAGATGATGATAAAATTTTAATTTTTAAAATTAACTCTGGAACTATTGAAATGAAAGACAATAAAGTCATTTTATTAGCCGATTAATTTTAATAAAAAAAAGAATACACTAAAAAGTCCTCATTTTAATGAGGACTTTTTTTATGCGTTTATGTTAAATATTAAATAAAAAACTATTTAAAGTTTGATATCTTGTTTGTTTTGAAGAACTTTAGCTTTTATATCTACTAACCAAACAATTAAATTATGAAAAAAAGTGCATTTATATTGCTCTTTGTATTTGTTTCTAGCATTTCATTTGCACAAGAAACACCAAAACCAAATTACAGGCAAGCAGCAAAATATTCTCCGAAAAACTTAGCAAAATTAGTACATTCAACCTCTGTTAGTCCTCATTGGCTAAAAAAAGGAAATCGTTTTTGGTATCAATACAAAACATCTGATGGAGCAAATTATTACTTGGTTGATGCAGACAGAAAAACCAGAACCACACTTTTTGACAATGTTAAAATGGCAAAATGGTTGACAGAAATCACAAAAGATCCTTATGATGGACAACATTTACCTCGTTTTAATTTTAAATTTAATACAGCTGAAACGGCAATTCGTTTTAGAGTAACTTCAACTGAAGAGGTTCCTGTAAAAGAAGAGGATAAAAAATCTGACAAAAAGAAAGATAAAAAAGCGAAAAGCAAAAAACCTAAAATGGAAAAGAAAGTGTATCACCTAGAATATAGATTAGGCGGTAACGGATTAACCATTATAGACAATGAAAAAGAAGAAAAAAAATGGAAAAATTGGGCAAATATTGCTCCTGATAGTTCTATCGTTTTATTCTCAAAAAATTTTAACATCCATTGGATGGATAAAGCCAACTTTTTAAAAGCAGTTAAAGATGAAAAAGATTCTACAATTGTTGAGCATCAATGGACAAAAGATGGTGTAGAAAATTATGGTTACGGCGGTGGATCTAGAGGTGAAAATAACGAAACTAAAATTAAAAATAAAGATAATCGTAAAGGGGTTTGGGGAACCTGGTCTTATGATTCTAAAAAATTCGTTTTTCAAAAGTCAGATTCAAGACACATCAAAGATTTATGGGTTATTAATTCGGTGTCAAGCAAAAGACCAGTTTTAGAAACATATAAATATCATATGCCAGGAGAGCAAGAATACTATAAATCTGAATTATTAATTTTTGATATTCCTTCTAAAAGCGTTATCAATGTAGAATTAGATACGATAAAACAACAAAGTTTATCGGTTTTTAGAGCACCATCAAAACAATCGAGTAGAGATGATGATTTTAGACCCTCTTTATTATTATCAAAAAAAGGAAAACTCTATTATAGTGTCATCAGTAGAGATCGTAAAAAATACGATGTTTGTGTGGCGGATTTAGAAACTGGAAAATCGAAAGTGCTAATTGAAGAGCGTTTTAATACCTATATAGAATCTAGACCCTTAATTTTATTTAACAATGAAACTGAAATGTTGCATTGGGCAGAACGTGATGGTTGGGCACATTTTTATTTATATGATGCGAACGGTAAACTTAAAAAACAGGTTACAAACGGAGATTATCATGTAGCAAATTTTGCAGGATTGGATGAGAAATCAAGAACCTTATATTTTACAGCAAATGGCGTACACAAAAATCAAGATCCTTATTACGCTCACTTATATAAAATAAATTTAAACGGATCAGGAATGCGCACGTTAAACGCCGGAGATTTTACTTCTAGCGCAAGTATGGCAGATTCTAACAAGTATTTTGTGAGTAATTTTTCTAAAGTAAATACCGTTCCAAAATCAGAATTACGTTCTTCGGATGGAAGAGTAGTAATGAAGCTAGAAGAAGCAGATTTATCTCAATTATTTGCCTCTGGTTATAAATTTCCAGAAACATTTAAAGTAAAAGCGGACGATGGAATCACTGATTTATACGGAGTGATGTACAAACCTTTCGATTTTGATTCTACAAAAGTATATCCATTATTAGAATATGTATATCCAGGACCACAAACAGAAGCGGTAAACAAATCGTTTTCTTATAGAATGGATCGTTTAGATAGAATGGCTCAAGTTGGTTTTGTGGTGATAACCTTAGGAAATCGTGGCGGACATCCAGATCGTTCTAAATGGTATCATAATTACGGTTACGGAAACTTAAGAGATTATGGTTTGGCGGATAAAAAATATGTAGCTGAACAATTGGCAAACAAACACAAATATATTGATATTACTAAAGTTGGAATTTACGGTCATTCTGGTGGTGGATTTATGTCAACTGCAGCAATGTTGGTATATCCAGATTTCTTTAAAGCAGCGGTTTCATCTGCAGGAAATCATGATAATAATGTGTATAATAGTTGGTGGAGCGAAACGCATCACGGAGTAAAAGAAGAAATAGATGAAAAAGGAAAGATTTCGTATAAGTATAAAATTGATACCAATCAATCTATAGCAAAAAACTTAAAAGGACACTTAATGTTGATTCACGGGGATGTTGATAATAACGTGCATCCAGCAGGAACCATTAGAATGGCAAACGAATTGATAAAAGCTCACAAGCGTTTTAAATTTATGACAATGCCAGGACAACGTCACGGATTTGGAAGTATGACAGAATATTCTTTTTGGTTACGTGCAGATCATTTTAGCAAATACTTTTTAGGTGTAGAAGCGACAAGTGTAGATATTACAGAAATGAATAGAGATAATCCTAAGAATAAATAGATTCTTTATAAAGTAAAAACGCCGAGCTTAGCTCGGCGTTTTTTATGTTATTTAATTAGAGGTTTTACTTTTTATCTAACCATTCTTTTCTGTTTTTTAACATTTCTGGCGTTACTTCTAATCCCGATTTTTCATACGTCATAATTGTATAGCTTGGATCTTTTATCAATTTTACTTTTACACTTCTTAATTGGTCATATCTGCTAAACTGAATCGTTGCGGTATCTCCAATTTTATAATTGCTTAAAATTGTATTTACAGAATTTCTATCACCAACAACATGATTGTCAATCGCAATAATTTTATCTCCAGAATTGATTCCTACTTTATATGCTGGACTTCCAATTTGAGCATTATTTCTAACAACACCATCAGAAGTTGAAACGCCTAAAAACACTTTTTCACTATTTCGTTTTAAAACAATACCAACTCTTTTAAAAAGAGGCTTGTAATTTGGCATGGCGCTTTTATATACGAAATGAGAAAAGTAATAATTTCCAAACAATTCACCTGCATATTTGTTTAATGCTTGATTTAAATCATCAACCGTGTATGGTTTTTCTTTTTTCCCGTAGGTTTTCCAAACAGATTTCATAAAATCATCTAAATTTAGATTTCCTTTTTCGTTACGTAAAGCCAAATCTAAAGCCAACCCTAAAGCGCTTCCGTAAGAATAATAAGAAATAAAGGTGTTTCCTCTATTTACAGGATCTACAGAAGTTGCAGCATCAACAAAAGGCGCTTGATAACTCATCTCTATTGGATTAAAAAATGATCTTCCCGGAGAATTCCATACATAATTAAAAGTTCCGTTTAAGCTATTGATATAGTTTTCTTGAGACATTAAACCAGCCCTTGTAAGAAACAAATTTGTGTAATAACTTGTAAATCCTTCGGCAAACCATAATTCGCCACTCATATTTGCTTCTTCAAAATTAAAAGGTTCTAAAGATTGTGGTCTAATTCGTTCTACATTCCAAGAATGAAAAAACTCATGAGAAACTGTTCCAAGGTTTCCTTTCATTCCACCATTTGCCAACGTTCTTGTGCTTGTAACAACAGTAGAATTTCTGTGTTCCATTCCGTCTCCGCTTGCATTTGGCACATAACACGCTAAGAAAACATATTCGCCGTAATCAAACTTTGGCAACTCGCCAAAAACAGCCATTTCTTGTAGTACAATTTTTTTAACGCTTTCAAAATATTCATCCGCTTCTGCTTCGGTTCCGATATTGTGCAAGGCTAATTTTACGTTTAATTTTTCTCCGTCAGATTCAACTTCAAAAGAACGAACCAAATGATTGCTCAGTTCTGTTGGACTATCCATAAAATACTGCATGTTTGGCGCATAATATGTATTGTCGAACATTGGTTTTAATTGGGTTGCAATTTTCCAATCTTTTCTTGGATTAAAAGTAACTTGAATCGGCGTTTCTTTTAAAGATGGCGCAAACATAAATGTTGCAGGAATATTTAAATGCGCATGCGTTTCATCAATTTGAGCATAGGTTCCTCCTCCTCTATTTGCAAATAATGTATAGGTAACAATTACGGTTCCGTCATGATTATCAACATCCCATTGATATGGATTTTGGCGTGTAATCTCTAAAGGTTCTCCTTTGCTATTTGTAGCTTTTACATTGTACACATTTTTAGCAAACTCATGTATAGCATATCTTCCTGGCGAAGATCTACTCATTCTAAAAGAAAATGCTCCTTTTTTAATTTTTGTAAATGATACTTTGATTTCTGCTTCGTGCTGTGCTGCATTATCAAAAGAAATATCATAATTAATATAACTTTGAGCGTAACTTATTGAGGTAAAACAAAGAGTTAATAATAAAATTTTGAATTTGTGTAAACGCATTGTTGTAAGATTTATAATAGTTTTTCAAAATTACACAAAATCTATCAATCATTTACATATTCTAAAATATCTGAAGGTTGGTATTTTAGGGATTTATAAATAGCTAGAAATTTTTGCAAGCTCAGTTTAAAATAAGTACAATCAACCAAAGAACTTTTATTTATAAATAGTACATTATTTAGAGCATACTTTCAGCTATTTTTATATTTTTGCTGGTGAAAAACCATAGGCATGAACATTAAAAAACACATTATAGTAGCGGTAGCTTTGTTGTTAACAAGTTATATTTTTTCTCAAGGAAAAACAGTTCAATTAGATACTGTCGTAATTTCTTCAAGTAGAATTGATTTACCATTTAAAGAAAATTCTAGAACAATAAGAATAATTACTTCTCAGCAAATAAAACAAAGTGCTGTTACAAATATTACAGATTTGTTACAACAAGTTGCCGGTGTAGATATGCGTAGAAGAGGTGTTAACGGAATGCAAGCAGATTTATATATTCGTGGTGGAAGTTTTGATCAAACCTTATTGTTAATAGACGGAATTAAAGTGGAAGATCCACAAACAGGACATCATACCATGAACATGGCCTTGCCGCTTGATGTGATTGAAAGAGTAGAAATTATTAAAGGAGCAGCAGCGCGTATTTTTGGTCAGAATGCATTTACTGGAGCGATTAATATTGTTACTAAAAAGGATGCAAGCAGTGTGAATTCTGCAGCAATTCAGGCAGGTTCTTTTGGTCAAAGAAACGCAGCAATTACAGTTGGAAAAAACCTTAAAAATAGTTCTATTATTGCGCATGCATCTTTAAATTCATCGGATGGTTACAGGTACAATACCGATTTTAAAAATCAGAATTATTTTATAAAAAACACGTTTAATAAAAATACTACGCCAATTGATTTTATAGGATATTTTACACAAAGAGATTTTGGTGCTAATGGGTTTTACGCTTCGCCATCAGCAATAAATCAATACGAGGAAACACAAGCTAGTTTGGTGGGTTTATCAACAACAATTACAAGCAATAAACTAACGTTAAAACCACGTTTGTATTGGAAAAGGAATCAAGATATGTATTTGTATACGCGTAGCAATCCGTCAGGGTATAGAAACCTGCATATTTCGAATAAAGTTGGAGCAGAATTAAATGCATCGTACAATTATTCTGCAGGGATTACAGGGTTCGGTATTGATATTGCAAAAGTGTTTTTAACGAGTAATAATTTAGGCTCTAGAGATCGATTTATGGTAAATTTATTTTTAGAACATCGCTTTAAATTATTTAATGATAAAATGGATATTACGCCAGGAATTGCCATTAATTATTTTTCAGATTTTAAGTTTCACGCATTTCCAGGAGTTGATGTTGGTTATACAATAAGCGATCATTTTAAAGTGTATGCAAATGCAGGATATACCTACAGAATTCCGACATACACAGATTTGTTTTATAGCGACCCAACAACTTTAGGAAACCCTAATTTAAATCCAGAAGAAGCAATTTCTGAAGAAGTAGGAATTAAATATACATCGTCAAAATTCGATTTTTCTGCGGCTGTTTTTAACAGAGATTCTAATAATTTAATAGATTATGTCAAAGCAAATGCGAACGATAAATGGCAAGCAACAAATATCCAAAATCTAAACTCATTTGGAGTTGAATTTAACGGATCGTTTCGTTATAAAGTAAAAGATTTCACTCAAAATATTCGTTTTGGGTACTCGTATTTAAATGAAAACTTAGCATCGGTAAACGCTGCATTTTCTAGATATTCTATCAATTCTTTAAAACATCATTTTACAACAACAGTTAGATCTCAATTTTTTAAAAATATAAGTCAGAGTGTTATTTATAAATTTGCAGAAAGATCAACCGGAGAAAGTTATAGCATTGTTGATCTTATGCTAACATTAAACTTAAATCGTTTTGATGTATCGCTTATTGGAAATAATATTTTTGATACTGTGTATACAGAAACTAATTTAGTGCCGATGCCAAAATCAAACTTTTTAATTGCGGTAAATTATAAATTTTAATTTTCTATTTAGACAGTTGGTTTTTTATTAATTGATACTAAAATGCGTATTACCTCGTATTTATATTAAAACAAATATTTGTAATTTTACTTAAAATAGTTGTTTCTCGATTATGAAATTTTGCCCAAACTGTAAGTCTTTTTCAAGACATAGATTAAAACGCTATGGTGTTTATAAATATTTGCCTAATGTAAAATGTTATGAGTGCGATAAATGTGGTCAATATTATATATGGCATTCACTTTTTAACAGACCTTTAAAGGTAAAAGCAAAAAAACGCTCTTGAGTTTTATATTAAGAGCGTTTTTTTGTTTATAATGAATAGGTTTCTATTTAAAAAGCCATCTATAAACATCGTTTCCGTTTGCAAATAATAGCAGTGTAATTAATAATACAAATCCTATAATTTGTGCGTATTCTAAAAACTTATCTCCAGGTTTTTTACCGGTAATCATTTCCCAAAGCGTAAATACCACATGACCACCATCTAAAGCCGGAATAGGCAATAAGTTCATAAATCCTAACATAATAGATAAGAACGCTGTAATGTTCCAAAATGTTTGCCAGCTAAATTCTGATGGAAAAATACTTCCAATAGAAATAAAACCTCCTAAACCTTTATACGCACCCGTATTTGGATTAAATATTTTCTTTAATTGTTTAATATAACCTGTTAAAGTACTCCAAGATTTATTTAACCCGGCAGGAATTGCTTCTGTAAAAGAATACTGAATGTTTTCTAAATTGTAATATCCTAATTTAGAAATATCTGAAACAGATAAATTAGCAAGTTGCACACCTAAAGCTCCTGATGCTGTTGTTTTTACAGAGAGGTTTTTTGTTTCGTTTCCTCTTTTTACTGATACCGTAATTTCTTGATTTTTATAATTTTTAAGAATAGCTTCAGCTTCATCATAATACGTAATTGGTGTTCCGTTTATGCCAACAACAATGTCTTTTACTTTTAATTTTCCGTTCACATTTGGAGAGTCTTTAGAGATTTTCCCAATCATAAAAGGGTACCTTGGTAATAAAAAAGAACCTTCGTTTTTTCCTCTTTCTATTAATTTAGAAATAAAATCAATCGGAATTTCTTTCTTAATAACCTCACCATCTCTTTCGATAGTGTAGTTGTTTCCGTTGATAAATTCTATGGGTAAATTGGTGAATTTTCTAATTTCATTTCCATCAATAGTCAATACTTTGTCACCTGTTTTTAATCCTAAAGAAGTTCCTAAAGAATCTTGTACCCAAACACCGCCTTTTACATTTTTATTTGGTAAAAAGTTTTCGCCGTACGAATACATTAACATGATGTAAATAAAAATACCTAAGATAAAGTTTACAATAACACCACCCAGCATAATTATTAAACGTTGCCAAGCTGGTTTAGATCTAAACTCCCACGGTTGTGGAGGTAAAGCCATTTGTTCAGTATCCATGCTTTCATCAATCATTCCAGATATTTTTACATATCCACCAAGTGGAATCCAACCAATTCCGTAAACAGTTTCTCCAATTTTCTTTTTAACAATTGAAAACTTATAATCAAAAAACAAGTAAAATTTTTCTACTCTTGTTTTAAATATTTTTGCGGGGATAAAGTGACCTAATTCGTGTAAAACTATTAATAACGATAAACTAAGTATAAATTGAGAGGCTTTAATTACTATTTCCATGTAGTATTTTTTCTTTTTTAATCGGACAAATGTACGTTTTTAATAAGAGTTGTAAAATAACAAAAGAGCTCAAATTATTTTTTTAACAAAGATTTAGTTCAAATACTTCTATTTTAAGCTGTTTTAAAAAGATTATCTCGTAATTTTGTTTCTTTAAATATTTCTTAGAATGAGTTTTTTTTCAACTAAAAAGTCGCTTTCATTTATAATTATTGCTTCCGTTTTTTGTGTTATTTCACTAACCGTTTTTTACAATTTATTATCCGTAGAAAAAAAATTGCCAATTTACAATCCGGCAGATGTAAATCCTAGATTGGTTGATGCTTCTATAAAACACATCAAAAAAAATCATAAAATTGCCGATTTTAGTTTGATAAATCAAAACGGAGACACCATTACAAACAACAACTATAAAGACAAAATTTATATTGCCGATTTCTTTTTTACGCGATGCAAAACAATCTGTATTGCCATGGCATATAATATGAGCGAATTGCAAGAGTATTATAAAAATGATGATGATATTATGTTTTTATCTCATTCTGTAACTCCTGTAATTGATAGCGTTTCTGTGTTAAAAGCCTATGCAATACAAAAAGGGGTTATCGACGGGAAATGGAATGTCACAACGGGTTCTAAAAAACATATTTATGAATTGGCTCGAAAAAGTTACTTTGCTGTGCTAGATGAAGGAAATGGAGACGAAGATGATTTTATTCATACAGAACAATTTGTGTTGGTTGATAAAGACAGAAGAATCCGTGGATATTACGACGGAACAGAGAAAAAAGACATGCAAAAAATTATTGCAGATATCGCTTTGTTAAAAGAAGAATATAATCATAAATAATAAACAAGTTTCTTCTTTAGAATGATTCTAAACTCCTATCTTTGTCGTCTTAAAAACAAGGATTCTTGAACACAATTGCAACTTTAGTTAAGGGCGAAAAAGGGATTATTTCTGAGGAATCATTAGATGTTATTCCTCTTAAATTATTGGAAATGGGTTGTTTACCTGGAGTTGAGGTGCAATTATTACAAGTTGCTCCCTTAAAAGATCCATTATATATCTGCGTAAACGGAAGTCATTTAGCAATCAGAAAAGAAATGGCTGCACAAATAAAAATCATTAAAAGTTAACTTAATGGAAAAAATAAAACCCATCAAAGTAGCTTTAATTGGTAATCCAAATACAGGAAAAACTTCGTTGTTCAATCAACTTACAGGATTAACACAAAAAGTAGGAAATTATCCAGGTGTTACCGTCGATAAAAAACTAGGAACCTGTAAATTATCAAACAATAGAACCGCAATAATTACAGATTTACCAGGAACGTATAGTATCAATCCGACTTCAGTCGACGAAAGTATTGTGCTTACTTCACTGTTAAATACAACAGATAAAGATTTTCCAGACATTATTGTTGTGGTTGCTGATATCGAAAATTTAAAGAGAAACCTCTTCTTATTCTCTCAAGTAAAAGACTTAGAAATTCCGATTATTTTGGCAATTAACATGTCAGATCAAATGGATAGAAAAGGGATTTCATTGGATGTTGAAACCTTAAAAAAAGAGCTTCAAACCGAAGTTGTTTTAATTAGTGCAAGAAAAAATATTGGAATTGATACCGTAAAGAAAGCAATTGAAAATTGCGTAAAAGTTTCTACTACACATCCTTTATGTTCTATCAATCACGAGATTGATGAGGAT
The DNA here is from genome assembly GCF_030444335.1 of Polaribacter huanghezhanensis. NCBI lineage: Bacteria > Pseudomonadati > Bacteroidota > Flavobacteriia > Flavobacteriales > Flavobacteriaceae > Polaribacter > Polaribacter huanghezhanensis. Next base: position 976,965 of record NZ_CP128595.1, read on the forward strand.
TACTTTATGAAATTAAAAGAGGTGAGTCCAAACCATACTTTGTACGAATTATGGTTGATGATTACTCAAAATAACTTTCCAGATTCAATTACAGACAAAGAAAAAACGACGCTTTTAGGATTTAAACAAGATGTTTCTAGAGTAAAAAGGTATCAACACAAGGAAACCATTCATAGATATAAACAAATCAATGAAATCTTAAAAAGAACGTACCTATTAGATCGTACAAAAGGCAAAGATTTAAGAGGAAGATTAGACAAGGTTTTTACACATAAAATATTTGGTTACGTCATTTTCTTCGGAATTTTATTGCTGATTTTTCAATCTATTTTTGATTGGTCTACCGTTCCGATGGATTTTATTGATGCGCAATTTGCAAACTTAAGCGAGTTTGTTTCTATTCAAATGAATGCGGGTGTTTTAAGAGATTTGATTACAGACGGAATTATCCCTGGAATTGGCGGAGTCATCATTTTTATTCCACAAATTGCTATTTTATTTTTATTTGTCGCCATTTTAGAAGAAACGGGCTATATGAGTCGTGTTGTTTTTCTAATGGATAAAATTATGCGTCGTTACGGAATGAGCGGTAAAAGTGTTATTCCGTTAATTTCAGGAACAGCATGTGCAATTCCGGCAGTTATGGCAACAAGAACAATTTCGGGTTGGAAAGAACGCTTAATTACAATTTTAGTAACACCATTTACAACCTGTTCTGCAAGATTACCTGTGTATGCAATATTAATTTCGTTGGTAATTCCAGATAAAAAACTCTTTGGGTATTTTAGTTTGCAAGGGTTTACTCTGTTGTGTATGTATATTTTAGGGTTTGCAATTGCAATTATTTCTGCCTTTTTGTTAAACAAATTACTAAAAGTAAAAAGCACTTCATTTTTTGTTGCAGAAATGCCGAATTATAAATTACCATCTATAAAAAATGTTGCTTTTGATGTGATTGAAAAAACAAAAGCATTTGTATTTGGAGCCGGAAAAATAATTTTAGCAATTTCTATTGTATTGTGGTTTTTGGCATCAAATGGGCCAGCTTCTTTTAACAATGTAGAAAAAGAAATTACCAATAATATTGAAAACAGCCATTTATCGCAAGTAGAAATCCAGCATAAAATTTCTGCAGAAAAATTAAAAATTTCTTATATCGGAATTATGGGTAAAGCCATAGAACCAGCAATTAAACCTTTAGGGTACGATTGGAAAATAGGAATTGCTTTGATAAGCTCATTTGCAGCAAGAGAAGTGTTTGTAGGAACCTTAGCAACTATTTATAGTGTAGAAAATGACGACGGAAACAACTCGACAATTAAACAGCGAATGCGTGCAGAAATAAACCCTGAAACAGGAGAAAAAAGATTCAATTTAGCGGTTGGTATGTCGTTGTTAATTTTCTATGCATTTGCCATGCAATGTATGGGAACTTTAGCCGTTGTAAAAAGAGAAACAAAATCTTGGAAATGGCCAATGGCACAATTAATTGGCATGGGAATTTTAGCGTATATAGCCTCATTTATAACATTTACAATCTTTAGTTAATGCAACAAATCATCGTATATATCATTCTTGCAGCAGCCATTTATTTTTTAGCTAAAAAATTTATTTTTAAGTCTAAGAAGAATGGTTCTTCTTGTGGTTCTGGTTGTGGAAAATGCTCTTAAAGAAGTAAACTTCATAAAAAAAGAATCTTTTTTTGTATTTAAAACGCCTTTTTTAAAATAAAGGGTGTAATATTCTTAACTTTAAACCACTAACCAATCAAAGAGAAGTTGAGTAACGATTTTTACACAAATTCAATTTTACCACATTCAGGAATAATTATTAAAATCTGTCGTGCTTATACAGACACGCAAGAAGATTTTGAAGATTATTACCAAGAAGTTTGTTTGCAAATTTGGAAAAGTAAAGATCGTTTTAGAGGAGAATCTAAGTGGTCTACTTGGGTGTATAGATTGGCATTGAATTGTTGTTTAACATTGATTAAAAAGAAGAAAAACAACAGACAAAATATAGCTTCAGATTTTGAACCAATAGAAATTGGGGAAGAAAATAAAGTGTTTGAAAATGAATCGTTAAATCTATTATATGCAGCAATTAGAAAGCTTTCAGAAATTGACAGAGCTATTATTTTACTGTATTTAGAAGAAAAACCGTACGAAATAATCGCAGACATTATTGGTACAAGCCACAACAATATTGCAGTGCGCATTATTCGAATTAAAGAACGATTAAAAAAACTATTGGATGGAAAAATCAATTGAATCAATCTGGAAAGAGGGTTTTTTAAAAAAAGACGAATTGGTTGCGCCAAAACTCAACGATTTGTACAATCAAAAATCCATAGACATTGTTGGTAAATTTAAAAGAATGTACAAAATCAATGTAATTGGTATTGTGCTGTTTTCGTTGATACTTTTGCCAATTTCATTTGCCGTAAAAATTCCATATATGGGAATTATGTTGTTTTTTTTATTCAATCTTGTGATAATTGTAAACAGGAAAGTCCGAAAAGCTTTAGATAAAATTGACAATAGTTTAAACAGTTATGAGTATTTAATCTCGTTTGATAAATGGACCAAAGACTTAATTGCTGTTAATATTAAGTTTTCTAGATTTTTATATCCCTATGTTTTTTTAGCAATGTTTGCAGGATTTTGGTTTGGTTCAATTGGCGGAGACGTTCCAGGAGATGCGCTTGTAAACCTCTTTGTTTCAGCATATCCAGAAACAATTTTAGTGTATGGTTTTCCTTTGATATTTATCTTGTTTATACTGATAATACTGCTGTTCTTAGTTTTGGTTGGAGCTAAAATTGGAAAATTGGATTTCAATTTAGGATATGGTCGAATTATGAAAAGATTGGCGACTTTAATTAAAGATATGGAAGAGCTAAAGCATTAATTTTCTGATGTTTTAGCGTTTGGATTTAATATTTTTAGAAACAAGAAACATCTAATTGATTCTTTTTGACTTTGAGATAAGAACAATTAACCTGTTTTCGATATTTTTTCTAAAAAGTGTAATATTTAAAAAGTTGAGCCACTAATTTAGAAAAGAACATTAAAAATGAAAATTACAGAAACCATTGCTTTTATTACACAAGCTGAAAAGAAAGCAGAAAAAAAGTCTCAAAAAAAACACTACACTACTTTTATTGCAATTTTGTCAGATTTGCAAACGAAGGATTTAGAGGAAACTCAATTTTTTTCTATAGAAAAAGAACTAGACAATTTTAAGTTGAACTCTAAGACCACATTTAAAGAGTTAAACCGTAGTTTTTCTAAATTCAAACAGTTTTTAAAAGTGAAATTTTCATTCACTACCGAAGGATATTATACCAGTTTAGGAATTGGTCTGGGTTTGTGTTTTGGAATTGCTTTTGGGAGTTTGATAGATCGGTTTATTGGCTCATCAATTGGAATGACATTTGGAATGCTACTAGGAATTGTTGTCGGGAAAAAATTAGATTCTGATGCCGAAATTCATGGAAGAGCATTAAAAACAAAACTTCAAAACTAGTCGATACCAAAAGGTAAAACAGCAATTATTTTTTATCATATTTCAACTGGCGAAAATATTTCGGCAAGGAAAATAACAACCTAAAATCAACAAAAAAATGAAAATAATTATTACCGTTATTTTAATAATATCAATTTTAATTACAAGGGTATTTTGTAAATATTTTGGATAGAGTAAAATAAAAACCCTTTAACAAAAAAATAATAGGTAACTTTTGAAAGTAATTGTATTTTTGGAGACATAGGTACTAACGAATCAATATAAAAGATTATGAAGAAAAACGTTTTAGTAACTGCATTATTTGCAGTAGCAGTATTATTTTCAAACGAAACCAATGCACAGAGATTTGCACCGTTAGATAAAAGTCCAATGGACGTAGCTTCTTTTCCAACAAGTTATAAAATTTCAGACAAAATTGTAAAAGTTACTTATAGCAGACCACAATTAAAAGATAGAAACATCACCAAATTAGCAATTCCAGAACAAATTTGGAGAACAGGAGCGAATGAAGCAACAGAAATTACTTTTTATAAAGATGTAAAATTTGGAGGAAAATCTGTTGACGCAGGAACCTATTCTTTATTTACAATTCCAGGAGAAAAAGAATGGATCATTATTTTAAGCACCGCAAAAAATGTTTGGGGTTCTTATTTTTATAAAGAAACCGAAGATGTTGTTAGAGTAAAAGCAAAGGTATCTTCAAGCATAGCACCAATCGAAGCTTTTTCTATGACATTTGATGACGATATGAACTTATATATGGGTTGGGGATATACCGTTGTTAAAGTAACTATTAAATAATAAAAAGATGAAAAAAAATATCGTAGTAATTGCATTTTTAGCAATCGCAGTATTGTTTTCTAACGAAACAACTGCACAAAAATTTAATGGATTAGACAAAAGTCCTGCGGATATTGCTTTGTACAAAACAAAAGCTGACGGAGTAATTGCAAAAGTGGTGTATAGCAGACCACAATTAAAAGGAAGAAGTCTTTCAAAATTAGCTCCACAAGGAAAAGTTTGGAGATTAGGCGCTAATGAGGCAACCGAGATTAGATTTTATAAAGATGTCACTTTTGGTGGACAATCTGTAAAAGCGGGAACCTATTCTATGTTTGCCATTCCTGGAGCATCAGCATGGACACTCATTTTAAACAAAGACACAAATGTTTGGGGTGCTTTTTCGTATAAAGAAAGTCAAGATGTTGTAAGAGTAACTGCACAGGTTTCAAAAAATAAAAATTCTGTTGAAGCGTTAGCGATTATGTTTTCTAAATCAGGAGACATGTATATTGGATGGGGAAATACAGTGGTAACTGTTCCTGTAAAATAAGTTATATCACATAAATTTAAGAATCCGTAAATTCCATTTTACGGATTTTTTTATGCTTTTTTATTTGGTTTTTTACTAATTAAATACACGCCAAAAATTACCAAAAAGCAACTTGCAATTTTTACAGAATTTATATCTTGTGCGTATTCTGTTTGTCCAAAAGCATACGCATACACACTTACCATTATAAAACTGATGGCAGGCTGTAAATACACATAGCTTCCGGTTACAGAAGGCGACACAGATTTTAAGGCGTAAATATTAAAAAGATAGGCTAAAAATGTAGTTCCGATAACTACAAATGCAATTGTTGCATAGGTTTCTACTGTAAATGCAGCAAAATTTGTTTGTAGAATATCTGGAATTCCAAACGGAAACATAAAAACAAACCCAAAAAGAAATACCCAACTAATAACGGTAATCGAATTGTACTTTTTCATTAAGGGCTTTACCAAAACCAGGTATAAACCATAAGAACACGCATTTAAAAAAATCAAAACATTACCCAATAATGAACTTGTTCCTGCAGCTTTGTTTCCGTACCAGACCAATAAGATCGCTCCAGTTGCGCCAATTGCAATTCCAATAATTTTATTTGGGGTTATTTTTTCTTTTAAAAGAAGTGCGCTAAAAACCAATACAACAATCGGAATTGCGGTAATAATAATAGAAGCATCAATAGGCGAAGTTAAATTGAGTCCATGAAAAAACAACAATTGATTGGTTGCAACACCCAACAATCCGCATAAAATTAAAAGCGGAAAATCTTTTTTTTCTACTTTTTCTTTGAGAAAAGATTTGATGATCCAAAATAAAATTCCTGCGCCAACAACTCGTAAAAAAATAAAAGCAGACGGCCCAATTTTATTAGGCATGATGCCTTTAGCAATAATATAATTTACTCCGTAGATAAGATTCGCTCCTAATAAAGCCAGATGGGCTTTTGCAATGTTGTTTTTCAAAATAGTAAAAATTTGCACTACAAATAACGAACATTTTAATCGATTTTATTTCACAAGTATTTTACTTTAATCTTTTAGTAATAAGCTGTAACTTTGGCGCTTCTAAAAAGCAGAAAATCACATGCAATACAATCATATTGAGATAGAAAAGAAATGGCAAGAATATTGGGATAAAAACCAAACTTTTAAAGCCAGTAATGAGTCGGAGAAACCTAAATATTATGTATTGGATATGTTTCCTTATCCAAGCGGAGCAGGTTTGCATGTTGGGCATCCGCTAGGATATATTGCAAGTGATATCTATGCACGTTACAAACGTCATAAAGGGTTTAATGTATTACATCCACAAGGATATGATTCTTTTGGTTTGCCAGCAGAACAATATGCAATTCAGACAGGTCAACATCCTGCAAAAACGACAGAGGAAAATATTAAAACATACAGAAGACAGCTAGATAGAATCGGTTTTTCTTTTGATTGGAGCAGAGAAGTAAGAACTTCAAATCCTGAATATTACAAATGGACACAATGGATTTTTATTCAATTGTTCAATTCCTGGTACAATAAAAGTTCAGACAAAGCAGAAGACGTTTCTACGCTGATTAAAATCTTTAAAAAAGATGGAAATGCAACTGTAAACGCAGTTTGTGATGAGGATATCAACATTTTTTCTGCGGATGAATGGAAAGCATTTACAAAAGCCGAACAAGAAGAAATCTTATTACAATATCGATTGACATTTTTGTCGGATACAGAAGTAAATTGGTGTCCAGCTTTGGGAACCGTTTTAGCAAATGATGAAATTGTAAACGGAGTTTCAGAACGTGGAGGTCATCCTGTTGTTAGAAAAAAAATGACGCAATGGTCGATGCGAATTTCTGCATACGCACAACGTTTGTTAGATGGATTAGAAACAATTGATTGGCCACAACCTTTAAAAGATTCTCAAACCAATTGGATTGGAAAATCTGTTGGAGCATTAGTCAACTTTGAAATCCTATCCCCAGCCCTTTCCGAAGGAAAGGGAGCAAAGGCTGACTCTAAAAAAGTACCTGGTTATATGACTGGTGGGAATAATTCTTATTTATTGCTTGAAAAAGCGAAAGAAATGAGAGCAAATCCAACGCCCGCAGAAGCAATTTTATGGAAATCTTTAAAAGGGAAAAAATTAAAATCTAAATTTAGACAGCAACATTTAATTAATGATTTTATTGTTGATTTTGTGTGCTTGTCAAAGAAATTAATTATTGAAGTTGATGGTAAAATCCATGAGTATCAACTAGAAAAAGATGAAGCTAGAACTTTAGAATTAGAACAAAAATCTGGTTTTAAAGTGATCAGATTTAAAAATGAAGAAGTAATTGGTGATATTGATGCAGTTTTATCTAAAATAGATTCAGAATTAAGTAATCAAGCATTTCTGCTTTCAAAACTTGAGCAAGATAATTCGAAAGAAACGGAATCAACTTCTCTTTCCTCTGGAAAGGGACAGAGGGATAGGATTAGTGTTTTTACAACACGTCCTGATACTATTTTCGGTGTTTCATTTATGACATTAGCTCCAGAACACGAGTTGGTGTCACGAATCGTGACAGATGAACAAAAAGAAGAAGTAAATGCTTACATTAAAGCCACAGCAAAACGGTCTGAACGCGATAGAATGGCAGATGTAAAAAGCATTTCTGGTGCGTTTACTGGCGCGTATGCTTTGCATCCGTTTACGGGAAAACAAATTCCGATTTGGATTGGAGATTACGTCTTAGCAAACTACGGAACAGGAGCAGTTATGGCGGTTCCTTGTGGAGATCAACGTGATTATGATTTTGCAAAACATTTTAATATTGCCATTCCGAATATTTTTGAAAACGTAGCTGTTTCTGAAGGGGCGCATACAGATAAAGACGGAACAAAAATTGCAAATTCTGATTTTTTAAATGGTTTATCGTACAAAAAAGCGATGAAATTAGCCATTTACGAACTAGAAAAACAAGGTTTTGGAGAAGGAAAAATAAATTACCGTTTGCGTGATGCTGTGTTTAGCAGACAACGGTATTGGGGAGAACCTTTTCCAGTATATTATAAAGACGGAATGCCGCAAATGATTGATACAAAACACTTGCCAATTGTTTTGCCAGAAGTAGAAAAATACTTGCCAACTGAAGACGGAAAACCGCCTTTAGGAAACGCAACTGAATGGGCTTGGGATTCTCGTGCTAAGAAAGTTGTAAGCAATGATAAGTTAAAAAATAAAACGGTGTATCCGTTAGAATTAAACACCATGCCGGGTTGGGCAGGAAGTTCTTGGTACTTTAACCGGTATATGGATTCGCAAAATTCTGAGGAATTTGCAAGCAAAGAATCGTTGGAGTATTGGAAAGAAGTTGATTTATATATTGGTGGTTCTGAACACGCAACCGGACATTTATTGTACGCGCGTTTTTGGCAAAAATTCTTGTTTGATAAAGGAATTGTTCCGGTAGATGAATTTGCAAAAAAACTAATCAACCAAGGAATGATTTTGGGAACTTCTGCTTTTGCATATAGAATAGATGGGAGGCCAAATGTTTTTGTTTCTAAAGATGTTTATGATATTCTAACGGAACCAATTCCTAAATCATCTAAAGGTAAAGGAGAAAAAATTATTAGAGATTTTTTAGGTTTAAAAGATGAAATATTTGGAATAGATAGAGGAATTCATGTAGATGTTTCTTTTGTTGATTCATCTGATGAATTAGATATAAAACGATTTAAAGAGTGGAGGCCAGAGTTTAAAAACGCAGAATTTATTACAAAAGAAAAAGGTGTTTTTAAAGTAAGAAGAGAGGTCGAAAAAATGTCAAAATCAAAATACAATGTTGTAAATCCTGATGCAATTTGTGAAGAATACGGAGCAGACAGTTTACGTTTGTTCGAAATGTTTTTAGGCCCTTTAGAACAAGCAAAACCTTGGAAAACTTCTGGTATTTCTGGAGTTTCATCGTTCTTAAAGAAATTATGGAGGTTGTATTTTAACGGAGAAACATTTGAAGTTTCTGACGCAGCACCAACAAAAGACGAATTAAAAGTTTTACATAAAACCATTAAAAAAGTAGAAGAAGATATTGAGAATTTCTCTTTCAACACATCAGTTTCTACATTTATGATTGCAGTAAACGAGTTAACAGCATTAAAATGTAACAAGCGTGCAATTTTAGAACCATTGGCAATTTTAGTGTCGCCTTATGCGCCACATATTGCAGAAGAATTGTGGAGTTTATTAGGAAATAAAGAAAGTATTTCTACGGCAGAATTTCCTGTTTTTGATGAAAAACATTTGGTAGAAAGTGCTAAAACATATCCGGTTTCATTCAATGGAAAAATGCGTTTTACTTTAGAGCTTTCTTTAGATTTATCAAAAGAAGAAATTGAAAAAATAGTAATGGCACACGAAAAAACAATCGCACAACTCGCAGGGCGAGAGCCAAAAAAGGTAATTATTGTTCCAGGTAAAATTATAAATATTGTTGGCTAGCACACGCAGTGTGCTTTTGGTATTTTACTTGTTTGTGGTTAAATAGTTGTCATTCCTGCGCAGGCAGAAATCCAAATTAACGTATTATAGATTCCTGTTTTACAGGAATGACAAATCTAATTAAAGGCATTATACAATTTGTAACGCCTTTTTATTTATCTATTTTGTACCTTTAAATCGTCTTATAAAAAAGCATTGATGTTTAAAAACTTATCATTACGGATTCGTATTTTCTTAGCCATGATTTTATTGGTGTTGTTGGCATCCGTTTTAATTTTAGGCGTTACCATTTATCAATATGACAAGCAAACGGAAGATTACAATATTGCGCGTTTTGAAAGAAAAGAAGAATCGGTTTTATCGAGTATAGAATTCGAGCTTAAAAGAGAAACAAGAGAGCCGCTTACCACAGAAAATTTAGCTAGAATATTTCAAAAAAGAATCTACGAAATTTCGAGCACGCATAAATTAAACATTTCTATTTTTGATTTAGAAGGAAATCTATTAATTACATCAAACACCATTAATTCTTTTGATATTACAAAAGAAGAACAAGCGTTATCAGGTCAAATTTTAGAAGATTTAGAATCGTTACCGTCTCAGAGAGTTTTTAGCAATGTGGTTATCAACAGTATCAGTAACGAAACTTCTTACACGTATATTACTGATTTAAAATTCAGACGAATTGGCGTCTTAGAATTAAAGTTTTCTCAAGACAATTCTGAAGAAGAAAAAGAGTTAAGAGAATTTATGATTCGGTTGGCATACGTGTATTTATTTATGTTGATAATAGCTGTTTCTTTGGCTTATTTTATATCGAGTTATATTACAAGATCTATCAAAACTATTTCTGATAAAATCCACGAAACACGGTTGAATAAACGCAACGAAAAAATTGAATTTAATTCTGGAAGCACAGAAATTAGCACTTTGGTAAATGCGTATAACCGAATGATTGATGAATTGCAAGAAAGTGCTGTAAAATTAGCACAAAGCGAACGAGAACAAGCATGGAGAGAAATGGCAAAACAAGTAGCGCACGAAATTAAAAACCCGTTAACTCCAATGCGATTATCGGTACAAAGTTTTGAGCGAAAATTTGATCCAACAGACCCAAATATTAAAGAAAAATTAAAAGAATTTAGCCAAACCTTAATTCAGCAAATCGATGTAATGACTTCTATTGCATCGGCCTTTTCTGATTTTGCTAAAATGCCAACTCAAAAAAGAGAAAAGATAGATGTAATTTCGGTTGTAAAACTAGCTTTAGACATTTTTAATGAAGAGTATATTTCGTATTCTTTCACAGAAAATTCTTTGATAGCAAATCTTGATAAATCGCAGTTAATTAGAGTGGTTACCAACTTAATTACAAATGCCACTCAAGCAGTTAATCAAACAGAAAACCCAAAAATTGAGGTTCATGTTTCATCAGAAAAAGACAACATTAAAATTGCTGTAACCGATAACGGAAAAGGAATAGATGAATCGGTAAAAGATTTGATATTTGAACCTAAATTTACAACCAAATCAAGCGGAATGGGATTGGGTTTAGCAATTATAAAAAAGATTATTGAAGCAAATAACGGAACTATAAATTTTGTTTCTTTTAAAGGAAAAGGAACAACATTTACCGTAACATTTCCAAAAAATTAAAAAGATGAATTTCGAAAACTTACAAATTACTATTGAAAACGGATGTGGAATTATCACCATCAATAGACCAAAAAAATTAAATGCGTTAAACATCGAAACGATAGAAGAATTGCACGATGCTTTTGAAACGTTGGATGCAAATAATGCTGTAAAAACAATTATTATTACCGGTAGCGGAGAAAAAGCTTTTGTTGCTGGCGCAGATATTTCTGAATTTGCTCATTTTTCTGTTGATGAAGGCGAAGATTTAGCTAGAAACGGACAAGAAATTTTGTTTGATTTTGTGGAAAATTTATCCACTCCAGTTATTGCCGCAGTAAATGGTTTTGCGCTTGGCGGCGGATTAGAATTAGCAATGGCAAGTCATTTTAGAATTGCTTCTGACAACGCAAAAATGGGATTGCCAGAAGTTTCTTTAGGTGTAATTCCTGGTTATGGAGGCACACAACGGTTGGCGCAATTAGTCGGAAAAGGAAGAGCGATGGAAATGGTGATGACTGCTGGAATGATTTCTGCTGAAGAAGCAAACAATTTTGGGTTGGTAAATCATGTAACAACTCAAGAAGAATTGTTGCCTTTGGCGCTAAAAATAGCGAGTAAAATTTCTAGAAATTCTACGGTTGCAATTAGTTCAGCAATTAAGGCAATTAACGCTAATTATAAAGATGGCGTAAACGGATTTGAAACAGAAATTTCTGAATTCGGAAACTGTTTTGGAACCGAAGACTTTAAAGAAGGAACTACCGCTTTTTTAGAAAAAAGAAGAGCAGATTTTCCTGGAAAATAGATTTTTAAAAAATTGAATTGGTGTCATTCCTTCGAAGGCAGGAACCTGTTTTTTTAGACAGAGAATGTTAAGTCGATTATTTTAAGAATAACAAATTACTTTCTATGGATTCCTGCCTTCGCAGGAATGACAAAGAATAATTTATTTTTCTCCATTCCATTCAGCATAAAATTGTTGAAGAAATGTTTCCATAAATAGATGACGTTCTTCAGCAATTTTTTTTGCAGTAGAAGTATTCATTTTATCTTTTAATAGCAATAATTTTTCATAAAAGTGATTGATTGTTGGCGAGTTAGAATTTTTATATTCCTCTTTGGTCATGTTTACATTTGGGGCAATTTCTGGATTGTATAAGGCCCTGTTTTTAAATCCACCATAATTAAAACAACGTGCAATTCCGACTGCTCCAATTGCATCTAATCTGTCTGCATCTTGAACGACATCCAGCTCTGGAGATGTAAATTTTTCGCCAGAAGACAATGAAGTTTTAAAAGAAATATAATTAATTATGTTTTCTACATGAACAATCACAATTTCATTTACCTTTTGATTTTCTAAAAACTCTCTTGCCATTTTTGGACCAATAGTTTCATCGCCATTATAAAATTTAGCATCGGCAATATCGTGTAACAAAGCGCCAAGCGCAATTATAAACTCATCAACATTTTCGTCTTTTCCAATCAACAAAGCATTTTTATACACACGTTCTATATGAAACCAATCGTGTCCGCCTTCAGCACCTTTCAAAGTTTCTTTTACAAAAGCAAAGGTGTTTTCTATAATTTGTGGTTTGTTCATCGGATAAAAATAAAAAAACCACGTTAATCAACGTGGTTTTTAGAAAACTTTTTATTTTAAAAAGTCCTTTCCTTTGGAAAGGATTTAGGATAGGAGTTTAACAAAACTCTTCGTACGCTTGTGCTAAATTTTGTGCAATCATTTGTGCAGATCTTCCTTCAATATGATGACGCTCTAACATGTGTACTAAATTACCATCTTTAAACAATGCAATTGCTGGAGAAGACGGAGGAAAAGGAATCATATATTCTCTTGCTTTTTGAGTAGATTCTTTTTCTACACCTGCAAAAACAGTTGTTAAGTTTGTAGGAACTTTATCTGCTCCTAAAGAAGCAATCGCTCCAGGTCTTGCTGTTCCAGCAGCACAACCACAAACTGAGTTTACCATTACTAAAGTGGTTCCTTCTTTTGCCAAAGCATTATCAACATCTTCAGCGGTATATAAAGCGTTAAAACCAGCGTTTACTAATTCATCGCGCATTGGTTTTACTAATTCTTCTGGGTACATATTCTATAAATTTTAAGGTACAAAGATACAGATATTTTGGAGAAAAGGAAAGGATAAAGCCGAAAGTCACAAGTCTAAAGTAAGAACAAACTCATACTTTTATTTTTAGCCACGAATTCACGGGTTTTTAGTTTTATTTGATTAATGAAAAACCGTTGGTTTTTCTATATCCGTAAAATATTTTACAAATAATTAACACAAAATTTGTGAATTCGTGGCTGAAGTTACTGACTGCTAGCTTTTAATAATTGCTACTTCTTGTCAATTGTGAGAAACAACTTGATGAAGCAACTTATTAAGAATAAAAAAATTGGCTATTCCTAAGTCTAATTTTATTATTTGTTCCTAATTCCAAGTAACGGTCTTTCTTTCCCCTTTCGACTTGTGGCTTTTGACTTTAAACTTTGTAAATTAGCAACTTTAAAAAAAGAATTAAATGGGAAATTTTACTAAATGGTTAGGAGCGGGATTAGGGTTTACGTTGGGCGGACCGATTGGAAGTATTATTGGGTTTGCAGTTGGAAGTTTTGTAGATGGATTTTCTAAAGACGATATTTTAAAAGAACTTAAAGAAAGTCAATCTGGAAAAACTTCTGGAAATACACAATCTGGAGATTTTGAAATTAGTTTATTGATTTTAGCTTCTGTGGTTATAAAAGCAGACGGAAAAGTTGATCAACGCGAATTGGATTTTGTAAGAACTCAATTTGTAGGAATGTACGGAAAAGAGCGGGCAAATGGTGCGTTTAAATTATTTAGCGGAATTATAAAAAAGGAAGTTTCTTCGCATCAAGTTTGTGTGCAAATTCGTCAGCATATGCCGCACGCTTCTAGATTACAATTGATTCATTTTTTATTCGGAATTGCAAAAGCTGATCAGTTTGTAACAGGTTCTGAAGTAGAGGAAATTAAAAAAATAGCTGGGTATTTAAACATCAATCAATATGATTATGAATCTATCAAAGCCATGTTTTATGACGAATCTGATAGCGCATATAAAATCTTAAATATGACAAAAGAATCTTCGGATGATGAGGTGAAAAAAGCCTATCGAATAATGGCGAAAAAGTATCACCCAGATAAATTACAAGATTTAGGTCCGGAACACATCAAAGGAGCAGAAGAAAAGTTTTTACAAATTCAGAATGCTTACGAAAAGATTAAAAAAGAACGTGGAATTAAATAAGTAACCATTTTCAGTTTTCAGTTATCAGTAACAGTTTTCAGTAGCAGTTTGCAGTTAGGATGCTTTTATTATTGGCTCAATCATTTTGTAACTTTTGAACCTTTGTAACTCTGCAGCTTTATCTCTTTGAGCCTTTGAAGCAATACAATTTTCAAACTTTCAGACAATCAAACCTATAACAAGTAACTTTTAGTCTTTTCAACTATTAAAAATTAGAGGAAAATCCTTAATTTCGCACTTCGATTAAAGAGCACGAAACAATGAGCGCAAAATTTGCTGAATATAAAGGACTTGACTTACCAAAAGTTGCAGACGAAATTTTAGAATCTTGGGAAAAGAATAACATCTTCGAAAAGAGTATTACATCACGTGAAGGAAACGAACCATTTGTGTTTTTTGAAGGACCACCTTCTGCAAACGGTTTACCAGGAGTTCATCACGTTTTAGCACGTGCTATTAAAGATATTTTTCCGCGTTACAAAACCATGAAAGGTTTTCAAGTAAAGCGTAAAGCTGGTTGGGATACGCACGGTTTACCGGTAGAATTAGGCGTAGAAAAAGAATTGGGAATTACCAAAGAAGATATTGGAACCAAAATTACCGTTGAAGAATACAACGAAGCGTGTAAAAAAGCTGTAATGCGATATACGGATATTTGGAATGATATGACTCGTAAAGTTGGTTATTGGGTAGATATGGAAGATCCATATATTACCTATAAATCAAAATACATGGAATCTGTTTGGTGGTTGTTAAAGGAAATTTACAGCAAGAAATTGATGTACAAAGGCTATACAATTCAGCCCTATTCTCCAAAAGCAGGAACCGGATTAAGTTCTCACGAATTAAATCAACCAGGGACCTATCAAGATGTTACAGATACAACCGTTGTTGCGCAATTTAAAACGATAAAAAACACGTTACCAGCATTTTTACAAGTTGATGGCGATGTACATTTTTTAGCATGGACAACAACTCCTTGGACGTTGCCAAGTAATACAGCACTAACTGTTGGGCCAAAAATTGAGTATGTGTTAGTTGATACTTTTAATCAATATACATTTGAGCCTACAAAAGTGGTGTTGGCTAAAAATTTAGTCGGAAAACAATTTGCAGGGAAAAAGTTTAATCAAGTTAAAGATGCAGCAGCATTAGCAAGTTATTCAAAAGAAGACAAACAAATTCCATATTTAGTTTTAAACGAATTCAAAGGAAAAGATTTAGTCGGAATTAAATACGAGCAATTATTAAAATATGCGTTGCCATACGAAAATCCAGAAAATGCTTTTAGAGTAATTTCAGGAGATTTTGTGACCACAGAAGACGGAACAGGAATTGTACATACAGCACCAACTTTTGGAGCAGATGATGCAATGGTTGCCAAACAAGCAACACCAGAAATTCCGCCTTTATTAGTGTTAGATGACAACGGGAATCCAGTTCCGTTAGTAGATTTACAAGGAAAATTTAGACCAGAGTTGGGTGAGTTTGCTGGTAAATATGTAAAAAACGAATATTACAATGATGGCGAAGCACCAGAGAAGTCTGTTGATGTAGAATTAGCCATCAAATTAAAAACAGAAAACAAAGCCTTTAAGGTTGAAAAATATGTGCACAGTTATCCAAATTGTTGGAGAACAGACAAACCTATTTTATATTATCCGTTAGATTCTTGGTTTATCAAGGTAACAGATGTAAAAGATAGAATGCACGAATTAAATGAAACGATCAACTGGAAACCAGAATCAACAGGAACTGGTCGTTTTGGAAATTGGTTGAAAAATGCGAATGATTGGAATTTATCTCGTTCTCGTTTTTGGGGAATTCCATTGCCAATCTGGAGAACAGAAGATGGTAAAGAAGAAATTATTATTGGTTCTGTAGAAGAATTGAAATCAGAGATGAAACGTGCCGTTGATGCAGGTGTGATGTCTGAGGATATTTTTGCTGAGTTTGAAGTTGGAAATATGTCTGAAGAAAACTATGATAAAATCGATTTGCATAAAAATGTAGTTGATAAAATTACCTTAGTTTCTGCATCAGGAAAACCAATGAACCGCGAAAGTGATCTGATTGATGTTTGGTTCGATTCAGGTTCTATGCCTTATGCACAATGGCATTATCCGTTTGAGAATAAAGAATTAATAGACAATAAAGAGTTTTATCCAGCAGATTTTATTGCAGAAGGAGTAGATCAAACAAGAGGTTGGTTTTACACATTGCATGCCATTGGAACAATGGTTTTTGATTCCGTTGCCTATAAAAATGTAGTTTCTAACGGTTTGGTTTTAGATAAAAACGGACAGAAAATGTCGAAGCGTTTAGGAAATGCAACGGATCCTTTTGAAACCTTGAAAACCTACGGCGCAGATGCAACGCGTTGGTACATGATTAGCAATGCAAATCCGTGGGATAATTTAAAATTTGACTTAGAAGGAATTGCAGAGGTGCGTCGTAAATTCTTCGGAACGCTGTACAACACATATTCGTTTTTTACTTTGTATGCAAATATTGATAAATTCACGTATGCAGAAGCAGATGTTCCGTTAAACGAACGACCAGAAATAGATCGTTGGATTTTATCAGAATTACATTCACTTATAAAAAGAGTTGATGCCTTTTATGCAGATTACGAGCCAACAAAAGCAACACGAGCAATTTCTGATTTTGTGCAAGAATATTTAAGTAATTGGTATGTAAGATTGTGTAGAAGACGTTTTTGGAAAGGCGACTATGAGCAAGATAAAATTTCTGCATATCAAACATTATATACGTGTATGTTAACTGTCGCAAAATTAAGTGCTCCAGTTGCACCATTTTTTATGGATAGATTGTACACAGATTTAATTAATGCAACCAAAAAAGAGACTTTTGAATCTGTACATTTAGCAGATTTTCCAACGTTTGATGCATCATTTATTGATGCTTCTTTAGAACGAAAAATGGAAAATGCGCAAACCATTTCGTCTTTAGTATTATCATTAAGAGCAAAAGAAAAAATAAAAGTGCGTCAGCCATTGCAAAAAATTATGATTCCGGTGTTAGATGCACAACAAAAAGCAGCAATTTTAGCCGTTTCTGATTTGATAAAACACGAAGTAAATGTAAAGGAAATAGAGTTGTTAGATGATGCTTCAGGGATTTTAGTGAAGCAAATTAAACCCAATTTTAAAACATTAGGGCCAAAATTTGGGCGCGATATGAAATTGATTTCTAACGCAATCCAAAATTTTAGTCAAGAAGATATTATCAACATCGAAAAAGATGGACATCTTTCTATCAAAATTGATGAAAAAAGTATACATTTGGAAATCTCAGATGTAGAAATTTCATCTAAAGATATTGAAGGTTGGTTGGTAGCAAATGCACACGGATTAACCGTTGCTTTAGACGTTACAATTTCTGAGGATTTACGCAAAGAAGGAATTGCCAGAGAATTGGTCAACAGAATTCAGAATTTACGTAAAGATTCTGGTTTTGAAGTTACAGATAAGATACAACTTACAGTGTTAAATTATCAAAGTTTACAAGAATCGGTATTGGAAAATAAAGCGTATATTATGAGTGAAACATTAACCAAAGAAATGGTTTTTGTTGATGTATTAAACGATGGAACAGAAATAGAATTCGACAACATCAAAAGTAGAATATTAATTAATAAAATGTAAGAGTTATGTCAGACAAAATCGTTAGATATTCAGATGAAGACTTACAAGAGTTTAAAGAAATTATTGAGAAAAAAATAGCAAGAGCGAAAGAAGATTTAGCCTTGTTAGAAAGTTCATATAAAAACAATGCAGATAATGGGACAAATGATACGTCACCGTCGTTTAAGTCTTTTGATGAAGGTTCAGACACCATGTCTAAAGAAGCAAATGTGCAGTTAGCCATTCGTCAAGAAAAATTTATTAGAGATTTAAAAAATGCATTACAACGTATCGAAAACAAAACATACGGAGTTTGTAGAGTAACTGGGAAATTAATTCAGAAAGAGCGCTTAAAACTAGTTCCGCATGCTACACTTAGCATAGAAGCGAAAAGAAAACAATAAAAAAAAGCTTCCAGATTTGGAGGCTTTTTTTAAGTATAAATTATTTTATCCATGTCCAAAAAAACCATTGCAATTACTACTGTTTTTTTAGCGTTACTTTTAGATCAAGTAAGTAAAATTTACGTAAAAACACATTTCGAAATTCAAGAAAGTGTTCACGTTTTCGATTGGTTTAGAATTCATTTTACAGAAAATAATGGAATGGCCTGGGGGTTTGAATTTGGAGGAAAAGCAGGGAAATTATTTTTAACATTATTTAGAGTAGTTGCCGTTTTTGGAATTATTTATTGGTTGCGAAAGACCATTAAAAGAAACGCTCCAACGATAGTTGTTATAGCAATTGCTTTAGTGCTTTCAGGAGCTTTTGGGAATATTATTGATTCTGTTTTTTACGGAGTTATTTTTGATGCGCCAGCGCACGGAACAGGAACGCTTTTCGCAAAAAACCCGTATGGAGAATTGTTTCATGGAAGAGTGGTAGACATGTTGTATTTTCCTATTTACGAGGGAGAAAGTTTTACATTTTTCAACGCTATTTTTAACGGTGCAGATTCTTTTATAACAATTGGAGTTGTATTATTATTCCTTTATAATAAACAAGCATTTCCGCCAGAAAAAAAGAAAAAGACCATCTTATAATTCTATTGAGAGTTCTATTAATTTCTTTTGAATTCCATAAATAACTAGACCAGCAACATTTTTAGATGCTGTTTTTAACAACAAGTTTTTACGATGTCCTTCGATTGTTCTTGGACTTAGAAATAATTTTTCGGCAATTTCGCCTGTAGTTAATTGTGCACAGATTAATTCTAAAATTTCGCGCTCTCTTTTAGAGAGTAAGTTTTCATCTAAGTCGTTTTTAATCTTTTTACCACTAGAAGAAAGTAAGTTTTCATGAATGGTTTTTAGTACTTTATCATCATAATAAAAACCTTTTTCAAAGACTTCATTTATGGTGTGAATTACAATTTTTGGACTTGTGTTTTTTAATAAATATGAGGATGCTCCTACGTTAATCATATTCGTAATAAACGATTTTCCACTGTAACTTGTAAGGGCAATAATTTTTATTGATGGATATTTTTCGTGAATTATTTTTGTGGTTTCTATACCATTAAGGACAGGCATTTTTAAATCCATTAAAATAATATCGGGAACATTTTTAGAATGAATAGCATCTATTAATTCTTGACCATTTTCGGCTTCAAAAAGGATATCGAAATTGTTTTCTCTTTGTAAGATAAATGAAATGCCTTTTCTAAAAAGCTGTTCATCATCTGCTAGGGCGATTTTTACTTTTTGTTTCATAATTTTAGGGGATTAAATGTGTATTATAAATGTTGCGCCACTTTTCTCTTTGCTGTTAATTTTTAATGTTCCGTTTAATAATTCAACTCTACTTTCTATGTTTTTTAGACCCAAGCCTTTTTTAAGTTGAGCTTGTTTTAAATCAAAACCAATTCCGTCGTCAGAATAGGTTAAAGACAATTTCTCGTTATTTATTTTAAGTACTAAGTTAATGTTTTTTGCTTTGCCGTGTCTAATTGAGTTGTTAATGAGTTCTTGTAAAATTCTAAAAAGATGTAATTCTTTGCTCTTTTTTAAATGGTTTTCGGGATATTTCAATTGATACGTAACTACTACTTTTTTACTTGTATTAAAATCATCAACCAATTCTTCAATGGCAGATTGTAAACCAAATTTATCGAGGATTGGAGGCAGTAAATCATGGGCAATTTTACGAGCACTTTGTAGCGTTCTGTTTGTGATATCTATATTGCTTTTAGTAACTGCTGAATATTCTTCAGCAGTTAAACCTCCATCTAATAACAAATTAGAATTAAGGTGTATGACATTTAATTTAGAGCTAATATCATCATGTAAATCTTGGGATATACGTTTTCTTTCGTTTTCTTGAGTAAGTATGGTTGCGTGAATCATTTCTTTTTGATGCTCAATTTCTGCAGATTTTTTTTCAAGCTCTTTTTCAACAATTTTTTTACGTGAAATGAAGAAAAAGAAAAATAGCGCAACCGCCATTAATAAAAGTAATAACACACCAATAAGGACAATAGAAATTATTTGATTTTTTTGAGAAAACAATTCCTCCATTTTTTAAATCTTTTAGGTTAAAGCAGGTTTTTTTCTAAAATGTTTATACCACTCTACAAAAATTAATATTTGATACAATATGTACAATAATGCATTTGTAATCCAGATTAACATCTTTGTTGAGCCTTTAATATTTCCAGCGGTAAAGAGTAAAAGACTACACAAAAAATATAAAAACATACCAGAAACAATAAAAATAAACCTACTTCCTGAACCTTCAATTTTTTGAATAAAAAATAAAAAACAAAAGATAATTAATGGAATTGAAGTTACAACAATTTCAAAAATATTAAATTTATCATAACTTGTGGTATCTACAATATAATAGACACAAAGAGCAACTAATACGATTATTATAACGACTGAAATTATTTTTTTAAGAATTATTTTCTTTAAAATTTCCCTAAAAAATAAACTTAACAAAATAAATTTTCCAATAAAAAAATAATGGGATAAAAAAAGGTTATTTATTCTATGATTACTAAGGTAACTTGAATATAATTGAAGAACTAAACTGCCAATTAGGTATAGTGTAAATATTTTTATAGGTGTTAACTCTAATCTATAATTCCTTAAGAATAAGACTGTATTTAATGCCAATAAAATATAACCAATATAAACTATTATAATTTGTATACTCATTAAAATGAATTAACCATTTAAAGGGCTATTTGGGTCGCAAAAATCAGGGCAAGGCTGTGTCATATCATAAATGTCATCACCACCTGCACCTAATTCATTTTGCTTAATGGCAGAAATCATGTCTTTATTATTTTTATCAACACCAACAATCATTAGTTTTTCTTCGTAAGTTATATCTTTTGTTTTTGGGTTTACAGTTTCTTTAACTCCTAAATAAGCTCTTACACTAACAACTCCGTCCTCAGCTAAAACTTCTTGTAAGTCAATTTTAGGAATATTAAAAGCTCTACACTCGTGGTATTTGTTATACGAAGATTCTAAATTTCTCCAGTTTTCAGCCCATTTTTTTGCAGTTTGTAAAGTAATTGTGTTCTTTTTTTTCATGATAATATGTATTGGGTTAGTATGAACCCTAAAAGTAGTAATTATTTTAACAATAGTTTAAAAAAGCAACAGTAAAAATGGTATTTTCGTAGTATGTCTAATGCATTAGAAATCCAAATAAAGTCGTTGCCAGATTCTCCCGGTGTGTATCAATATTTTGATATAAATGATATTATTATCTATGTAGGTAAGGCAAAAAACCTTAAAAAAAGAGTTGCTTCTTATTTTACTAAAAACCACGAAAATGGCAAAACTAGAGTTTTAGTAAAGAAGATTGCAAGTATAAAACACATTGTTGTAGATACAGAAACAGATGCGTTGTTGTTAGAAAACAATCTAATTAAAAAGTATCAACCAAAATATAATGTGATGCTTAAAGATGACAAAACTTATCCATGGATTTGCATTAAAAAAGAACGCTTTCCAAGAATCTTTTTAACTCGAAATGTTGTAAAAGACGGTTCGGAGTATTTTGGGCCGTACACCTCTGTAAGAACCGCAAAAGCATTGTTAGATTTAATAAAAGAATTGTATACATTAAGAACTTGCAAATACGATTTAAGCAAAGAAAAAATTGCAGCAAAAAAATATAGAGTGTGTTTAGAATATCACTTAGGAAACTGTAAAGCACCTTGCGAAAACTTGCAAACAGAAGAAAATTACTTGTTAGATATTGCTGCAATTAGAAATATTGTTAAAGGAAATTTTAAAGAATCCTTAGAAAAATTTTCTGAGTTGATGCAAGATTTCGCAGCTAAAATGGAGTTTGAAGAAGCGCAAAAAATAAAAGTAAAGCTAGAACAATTATCTAATTACCAAGCAAAATCTACCGTTGTAAATCCGTCTATTAATAATGTAGATGTATTTTCTGTTATTTCTGATGAAAGCTTCGGATATGTTAACTTTTTTAAAATAGCAAACGGCTCCATCATTCAGTCTCACACCTCAGAGATCAAGAAAAAATTAGACGAAACAGACAAAACATTATTAGAATTATCAATCATAGAAATTCGCCAACGGTTTAACTCTCAATCAAAGGAAATTTACGTTCCGTTTGTTGTTGATGTTGGTGATGATGTAAAAGTGACCGTTCCAAAAACAGGAGATAAAAAACGAATTGTAGAATTGTCAATTAGAAATGCGCGCTATTTTAGACAAGACAGGTTTAAGCAACTAAAAATTGTTGATCCAGACCGACATGCAAATCGAATTATGTCTCAAATGAAAATAGATTTACGCTTAAAAGCATTACCAAGACATATTGAGTGTTTTGACAATTCGAATATTCAAGGAACGCATCCAGTTGCAGCTTGTGTGGTTTTTAGAAACGGAAAACCAAGTAAAAAAGAATACAGACATTACAATATAAAAACAGTTGTTGGTCCAGATGATTTTGCGTCGATGGAAGAAGTAGTTTTTAGACGCTACAAAAGATTGTTGGCAGAGAACGAATCGTTGCCGCAACTTATTATTATTGATGGCGGAAAAGGACAATTATCATCTGCTTTAAAAAGTTTAGATATTTTAGGGCTAAGAGGTAAAATTGCCATTGTTGGAATTGCAAAAAGATTGGAAGAAATTTATTATCCAGGAGATTCTGTTCCATTATATTTAGATAAAAAATCGGAGAGTTTAAAAATCATTCAGTTTTTAAGAAACGAAGCGCATCGATTTGGAATTACCTTTCACAGAAATAAAAGAAGTAAAAGCGCCATTCAATCAGAGTTAGAGCAAATTCCTAGTATTGGTAAGCAAACGATTACAACATTATTGCGTAAATTTAAGTCGGCAAAAAGAGTAAAAGACGCAACATTAGAAGAGTTAACACCTGAAGTTGGTAATTCAAGAGCTAAAATTATATTCGAATATTTTAATAATAAATCAGAATGAAAAAATTGTTTTTTATATTTTTAATGACATCAATAGTTGTTTTTTCACAAAAAAAACAACCAAAAATTGGTTTGGTTTTGAGTGGTGGAGGAGCCAAAGGGTTTGCCCATATTGGTGTTTTAAAAGAAATAGAAAAAGCAGGAATTCAAATAGATTATATTGGCGGTACAAGTATGGGCGCAATTGTTGGCGGTTTGTACGCTGCAGGTTATAGTGCAAGTCAAATAGAAAAAATTGTTATTGATACAGATTTTTATACCCTACTTCGAGATAAAAACACACGAAAAGCAACTCCTTTTTTCGAAAAAGAACACGGAGAAAAATATTCAATTGTTTTGCCAATAAATAAAGGGAAAATAGGATTGCCTCAAGGAGTTTCTAAAGGTCAAAATGTCCTAAGTTTTTTAACACAGTTATTATCCCCTGTAGATTCTATTTCAGATTTTTCTAAATTGCCAATTCCGTTTTTCTGCATTGCAACAGATGTAGAAACCGGAAATCAAATAAAACTTACAAGTGGCTCATTACCATTGGCGTTAAGAGCAAGTGGTTCTTTTCCTACGTTGTTAAATCCGATAGAGGTTGATGATAAATTATTGGTTGACGGCGGAATTGCAAACAATTTTCCGGTTGATGAAATGAAAAAAACAGGCGTCGATATTATTATTGGTGTTGATGTACAATCGGAATTATTTAAAAAAGAAAAGATTAAAACAGTATTAGATGTATTAGGTCAAATTTCTAATTATCAGATTTATAAAAGAAACGCAGAACAGGTTGCTAAAACAGATGTGTATATTCATCCAGATATTTATGATTATTCTGTAGTTTCTTTTGATAAACCTGTAGAAATATTATCTAAAGGAGTACAAATAGGTAAAAAATTTGCTAAAACATTCGACAGCATTGCAAAACTTCAACCTCTAAAAATAAAACGAATTGATTTGGTTAATACAGATCCTGAATTTGTTGTTCATAAAGTAGAAATTAAAGGAAACAATAATTATACAAGAGCTTATATATTAGGAAAATTAAAACTGCAAGAAGGGGATAAAATAAACTATAAGGAGTTGGCAACTAAGATTAGTTATTTATCGGCAACAGATAATTTTAAGATGATCAAATTTCATGTTAAAAATACGCCTGAAGGAAAAAATATTCAATTAAAAATCAAAGAAAAGAAGCTAAATGCAAGTTTAAGGTTAGGAGTACATTACGATTTGGTATACAAATCGGGCGTTTTAATCAACTTAAATAAAAAGAATATTTTATCTAAAAACGATGCTGTTTCTTTAGATTTAGTCGTTGGGGACAAACCAAGGTTTAATTTGCACTACTTTGTAGACAACGGATTTTATTATAGTTATGGCTTTAGTTCTAGGTACAATAGTTTTCAAACCAATGTTATATCAAACTTACCAGGTATCAATTTAATTAATTTACAATACAGAGATTTTACAAATAGAGTTTATGTTCAAACCACCTTCGACAGAAAGTTTGCAATTGGTTTAGGGTTAGAGCAACAAGAGTTGGTGTCGCAAACAGAAACAATTTCTACAACGACAAACGAACCATTTGTTTTTGACGATAGTAATTATTTAAACCTGTATTCTTATCTAAAGCTAGATACGTATGATGATAAATATTATCCTAAAAAAGGGATTTTATTAGACGCCAGATTTAAGTGGTACATGGCTTCTTCAGATTATAATAAAGATTTTATTCAGTTTTCTCAAGTACGAGGAAAAATAGGTTTTGCAAAAACGTTTAAAAAGAACCTTACGTTGCTATTTGAATCTGAAGCAGGATTTACACTTGGAAATGTAAACTCAAAAACCTTCGATTTTTTATTAGGTGGATACAATCAAAACTTTATCAATAATTTTATTCCTTTTTACGGATATGACATCAACGCATTGTCAGAACAGTCGTTTTTAAAATCTACAATTAATGTACGAGTTGGCATTACAGAAAAACAGTTTGTTCATTTTTTAGCAAATTATGCTAGAGTAGAAAACAGCGTTTTAAACAACGGAAATTTATTTAATGACACAAAATCTGGCTACGCTATTGGGTATAGTGTAAACTCTATTATTGGCCCAATTGATTTAAAATATTCTTGGTCTCCAGATACAAATAAATATTCTTGGTATTTTAATTTGGGCTTTTGGTTTTGACCCAATGTTAATTTAATGTTATGTAAATGTTTGTTTATTGTTAAAAATAATGATACTTTTGTTAAAGTAGTTAACATTAAATACAGATACCATGAAAAAAATACTTACCCTAGCGTTCTTTTTTGCTTTTACAATTAGCAACGCTCAAGAAATTGAACCAACATATGAAAAATCTGAAGATATGGTTAAGGCAACTTACTACTATCAAGATGGTTCTATTAAAGAACAAGGTTTTTTTAAAGATAAAAAATTAACAGGTCAGTGGGTTTCTTATAATAAAAAAGGAGAAAAAATAGTAATTGCAAATTATATAGCGGGTAAAAAAGTAGGAAAATGGTTTGCTTGGAGTAACAATGCTTTAAAAGAGATTACCTACACTAACAATACAATTGTTAGTGTTAAAAGTTGGAATCATGATACCACCAAATTAGCATCAAATAAATAATTAAAATAAAAAGCATAAAAAAAACCGCATCATTTTAAAATGATGCGGTTTTTTTGTTGATAAAAGTTATGCCTTACTTACTTTTTTTATAAAATTTATATTGTAAGTACTGGTAAGCATCTCTAGGTAATATATCGATCCACTTTTTGTATTTAATAAACCATTTAAAACGGATAGAAAAAACACCTTGTGTAAGGTACGCGGCTACAAACGGATGCGCATTAAGCGTAATCTTTTTGTAGTTTTTTCCGCTAGATATAATTCTTTCTAACTCAATTTCGATTTTATCAATTAAAACAATTGGAGCTTCAACTTCTCCGTTTATATTCGGATTTGGCTCTCTTGTTTTAATTTCTAATTCTGGTCTTACTCTTTGACGAGTGATTTGTACCAAACCAAATTTACTTGGTGGTAAAATTTTGTGCTTTGTTCTATCAAAAGACATTTCATCTTTCATGTACTGATAGAGTTTTTGTCTATTTTCTGCACTTTGCATATCAATAAAATCAACCACAATAATTCCACCCATATCACGTAACTGTAATTGTCTTGCAATTTCTTTTGCAGCAATCATGTTTACTTCTAAAGCAGTATCTTCTTGAGAATTTGCTTTGTTAGATCTGTTTCCGCTATTTACATCTACAACGTGCAATGCTTCGGTATGTTCAATTACCAAATAGGCACCTTTGCTCATAGATACTGTTTTACCAAAAGAAGTTTTTATTTGACGCTCTACGCCATACTTCTCAAATATTGGAGTTTTTGATTTGTGTAGATTTACAATATTTACCTTTTCGGGATAAATTTCTTGTAAATAATCTTTAATTTCTACAACTAAAGTCTCGTCATTTGTAACAATGTTTGTAAAAGAATCATTCATTACATCTCTTAAAATAGAAGATGCTCTGTTTAACTCGCTCAAAATTTTTGTTGGGGTGTTTGTGTTTGCAATGCTTTTACACATGCCTTTCCAACGTTCTAAAGAGTTTTGTAAATCCCTGTCTAATTCTGCTACTTTTTTATCTTGAGCAACAGTTCTTAGTATCACACCAAACCCTTTTGGTTTTATGCTTTGGGCTAATCTTTTTAAACGTTCTTTTTCTTTTGGATCTGCAATTTTTTGCGATACAGAAACTCTATTAGAAAAAGGAACTAAAACTAAAAATCTACCAGCTATAGATAGCTCAGAACTAATTCGTGGTCCTTTGGTAGAAATAGGTTCTTTTACAATTTGCACTAATGTGTTTTGTCCTGTTTTAAGGACATCGTTAATGCTTCCGTCTTTGTGTATATCTTTCTCAAAGCCGAAATTTTTTAAAGTGTATTCTTTATAATTACCTGTGCTTACTTTCTTAAGGAATTTTGATAAAGAGTTTACTTGTGCGCCTAAATCATGATAATGTAAAAAGCCATCTTTTGGATAACCAACATTTACAAAAGCAGCATTTAAGCCCGATAAAACTTTTCCTATTTTGGCAATAAAAATATCGCCTACAGAAAACTTGTTATCGTTTGTCTCTTTATTTAACTCTATAAGTTTACCATCTCTTAGTAAGGCAAAATCAATATCAGATGAACTTGAACGAATAATTAATTCTGTTTTCATTCTGAATTTGGTTTTATACTACACTTAATTGTGTAGATGGATTAAAATAATGTTACAGGGTTTTTGCCTGTATGAAGTGTTTAAACTTCTTGTCAATGAACGTTGTTCAGCTTTTAATGCAAATGCAGAAAAAGTAAGCGATGCTTACTTTTTCTTATGTCTGTTTGCTCTAGCTCTTTTCTTACGTTTGTGTGTAGAGATTTTTGCTCTCTTTCTTTTTTTACCACTTGGCATAATTAGATTGTTTTTTTAAAACCTAAAAAAGGTTTAGATTAATACTTTTATTATTTTACTAATACGTTCGTTTTTACTCCTTCAGTAAAGGTCTTTGCTGGTTTAAAAGCCGGAATGTTGTGTGCAGGAATTTTAATGGTTGTGTTTTTAGAAATATTTCTTCCCGTTTTTTCTGCTCTAGTTTTAATAATAAAGCTTCCAAAACCTCTTAAATATACATTATCTCCTTGCTCTAATGCGCCTTTAACTTCTGTCATAAATGCTTCAACTGTTGCTAAAACATCTGCCTTTTCAATTCCAGATTTATCCGAAATTTTTGATACGATATCTGCTTTCGTCATGTTAATATATTTGTATGTTTGTTTTTAATTTTAAGGCTGCAAATATATGATAATTAATCTATTCCAAAAACTTAATCCATTAAAATTATGTGAATATTATGATGTAATTTTGCCGCAGCAATTTATAAAATGAAATTTTCTAACCAATTAATTTACTGGTATTTACAAAAAGATAGAGATTTGCCTTGGCGAAAAACCAAAAACTCATATTTTATTTGGTTATCAGAAATAATGCTACAGCAAACCAGAGTTCATCAAGGTTTGTCTTATTATAGTACGTTTACAAAAGAATTTCCTACGGTTTTTGATTTGGCAAATGCAAGCGAATCTAAAGTTTTAAAGCTTTGGCAGGGTTTAGGGTATTATTCTAGAGCCAGAAATTTACATTACTCAGCAAAATATATTGCCAATGAATTAAATGGCGAATTTCCATCAACCTACGAAGAAATAAAAAAACTAAAAGGTGTTGGAGATTATACGGCTTCGGCAATTTCTTCTATTTGTTTTGACGAATCGCAAGCTGTTGTAGACGGAAACGTCTATAGAGTTCTTGCTCGTTATTTCGGAATTAAAACACCCATCAATTCATCCGCAGGAATCAAAGAGTTTAAAGAAGTAGCGCAAACATTAATTGATATAAATCAACCAGGAACACACAATCAGGCAATTATGGATTTTGGCGCGTTGCATTGCAAACCTCAAAATCCGCTCTGCGAAACCTGTCCGTTTAACGATAGTTGTGTTGCTCTAGAAACCAAAACAATTAAAGAGTTACCTGTTAAAGAGAAGAAAATAAAAGTTAGAAAGCGGTATTTTAATTATTTGGTTTTTATTTCTGATGATAATAAGACGATGTTATCAGAAAGAAAAGGAAAAGGAATTTGGCAAGGTTTGTACCAGTTTCCTTTAATAGAATCAGAAAAAAGTATTTCAACAAAAGAATTGTTTGTAGAACTTGAATCAAAAGTAGTATCTTTTGAAGGTGTTGTATTATTTAATGAAAAAGAAATAGTTCACAAACTTTCGCATCAACATTTATACACCAAATTTTGGATTGTCAAGAAAGATAAACTATATGATAATCAAGTAGATTGGAATGCCATAGAAAAATACCCTGTACCAATATTAATCGCTAATTTTTTAGAAAACTTCAATCCTACAAACGGATATTTTTAGTACATTTGATTCTAAATTAGTTTGTTAATTCGAATGGTTTTTCTTGAATTGACAAAAGAAGAAAAAACAGTAAAAATATGGCAGGAACATTAAATAAGGTAATGCTTATTGGGCATTTAGGAGACGAAGTTAAAATGCATTATTTTGAAGGCGGAAACGCTATTGGACGTTTTCCTGTTGCAACAAACGAAACATATACAAATAAGCAAACTGGCGAAAAAGTTACCAATACAGAATGGCACAATATTATTGTTAGAAATAAATTGGCAGAAATTTGCGAAAAATATTTATCTAAAGGAGATAAAATTTATTGCGAAGGAAGGCTTAAAACCCGTCAGTGGGAACAAGATGGCCAAAAAAGATATGCTACAGAAGTTCATGTCGCAGAAATGACTTTTTTAACCACCAAAAAAGAAACGGTAAAACAAGAAACTCCAACAGAGAAAAATCCAGAGACGAATACTCAAGTTGAAGAAAACGACGATTTACCATTTTAGAAAACTAAACTTTTAAAATTTGGACGCAGAACCCACAAGTATCTTTTTATTTTTAGCATTAAAAATCAATGTATTAATTGCAGTTAATAGTTTAGTGCTGCTCTTTTTATTACTTTGCTCTGCATTAATTTCTGGATCAGAAATTGCCTTTTTTTCGCTTTCACAAACACAATTAAACAATCAAAACGAAAAAACGAAAGGAAATAGTCTGGTTGTTAAACTGCTAGAAAGACCCAAAAGATTACTCGCAACAATTTTAATTACGAACAATTTTATAAATATTCTTATTGTATTATTATTTTCCGGGTTGGGCGAATTGGTCTTTGAAAGCAAGGATTTTTCTGTCAACTGGGGAGTTATTTCTATTTCTAGTGATGTTATTAAGTTTACGATAGAGGTAGTTTTAGTTACCTTTTTAATTTTGTTGTTTGGCGAAGTATTGCCAAAAGTGTATGCCTCTAGAAATTCGTTAAAATTTTCTAATACGATGGCAAAACCAGTACATGTTTTAACCATCTTATTGTCTGTTTTTAGTCTGCCTTTAATTCGATTAACAGGCGTAGTAGAAAAACGATTAGGAGGTAAAAATTCTGATTTTTCTGTAGAAAAATTATCACAAGCATTAGAACTTACATCAGAAGGAACAACCACTAAAGAAGAAAAGAAAATTTTACAAGGAATTGTCACTTTTGGAAATACAGAAACGGTTCAGATTATGAAACCTCGAATAGATATTTTTGCTATTTCTGATGAAGAAAATTACAATGATGTCTTAGAGAAAATAGTAAAAAGAGGGTATTCTAGAAATCCGGTATATCATGAATCTATCGATAATATTGTAGGTATTTTATATGCAAAAGACTTGCTGGAACATTTAGATAAAACCAAGTTTAAATGGCAAGATTTATGGCGCGAGCCTTTTTTTGTACCAGAAAATAAAAAGTTAGACGATTTATTAAGTGAGTTTCAAGACAAGAAAAATCATTTGGCAATTGTAGTTGATGAATACGGCGGAACAAGCGGAATTGTAACCTTAGAAGATGTTATTGAAGAAATTGTTGGAGATATAAATGACGAATTTGATGATGAAGATTTAGCCTATTCTAAATTAGATGCTAACAATTATGTATTTGATGGAAAAACCACCATTAAAGACTTTTGTAAAGTTTTAAATGTTGATAATGAAGCTGTTTTTGAAGAAGAAAAAGGAGAGTCTGAAACTTTAGCAGGATTTATTTTAGAGATTTCTGGAAAATTTCCAAGAAAAGGAGAGAAAATAAACTTCCATAACTTTTCGTTTACAGTTGAGGCGCTTGATAAAAGGCGAATTAAACAAGTTAAAGTAACCAGATTACATGCGTAATTTTTATATCCTTTTTTTAATAGGAATTTTTTTTTCTTCTTGTAAAGAAGATGTTTTACCAAAACCAAAAGCCTATTTAAGGTTACAATATCCAACAACAACATATAAAAAAGTTGTGGTTGCAAAACCGTATAGTTTTGAGGTTTCTTCTAATGCAGAAATACTTGAACAACCAAACTTTTGGCGACAAATAAAATATCCGAAGTTAAAAGCAACTATAGATATTACGTACAGACCAGTTAAAAATAATTTAAGAGAATTGTTAACTGAATCTGAAAAACTGGTGTATGAACACGCTGTTAAAGCTGAAGAAATTATCACAACAAATTTTGAAAATTTTGACAGACGAGTTTTTAGCAGCATGCAAGAAATTTCTGGAAATGCAGCTTCGCAAATTCAGTTTCATGTAACTGATAGTACAGATAATTTTATAAGAGGAGCTCTGTATTTTTATGCAAAACCAAATTACGATTCTATTTTACCTGCTGTAGATTATATTAAAAAAGACATTATGCGTTTAATAGAAACGTTTGAGTGGGAGAAGTAAGCCTTTACTTACTTTTCAACTTCATCAAAATTTGCAACTTGTTTAGAGCTTTTTACTGAGTATAAATCTCCGCCTGCAATTCCGCTTATAAACGTATTGATGTCTTCTTCAGAAATGGTATTTGCATCATATTCTACCAAACCTAAACTGTCTTTAAAGATCACTTTTGCAGAGGTAATTCCTGCTTTTTTAGAAAGCTTAGATTGTATGGTTCTTGCACAACCAATTTCGCAAGTCATTCCAGAAATAGAAATTGCTACTTTTTGCAATTTTGGAGTTTTTGCGATGGTTACTTCAGGTGTTTTTTTTGTTTCTGTATTACACGCCGAAAGTGTAAAAACGGCTACCAATACTACTAATATAATTCGTTGAAGTTTCATTATAAATTTAGGTTATTTAATAATACTACAAATTTATTAATTAATTGTTTTATATCATCAGAATTAACCGATTTTTGTGAAAAATAAATGGTTGATACATGGATTCTAAGAATCAAAAATGGATATATTTAAGCATTCTCGCATTCGTTTGGGGAAGTTCTTTTATCCTAATGAAAAAAGCATTGATTGGATTAACACCAATTCAGTTAGGTGCTTTAAGAGTTTTAATTGCGAGTGTTTTTTTATTGCTGATTGGATTTAAAAGTATTAAAAAAATTCAAAGAAAACATTGGAAACACATTGTTTCTACAGCCATTTTAGGAACCTTTATTCCTGTGTTTTTATTTGCCTATGCTGTTAGTAGATTAGATAGTTCTATTGCTTCAATATTAAATTCTTTAACACCTTTTAATACTTTTATTGTTGGTGTTTTGGTATTTGGATTTACGTTTAAAAAGCAACAATTACTCGGAATTTTTATTGGATTAATAGGTACTGTAATCCTTATTTTAAAAGGTGCAGATTTAAATCCAAATCAAAATTATTGGTTTTCTATTTTAATAATTATTGCGTCAATTGGATATGCATTTAATGTAAATATTGTAAAAAAGCATTTAGATGATTTAAGTGCATTAAGTATTGTTGCAGGTAATTTTTTACTGTTGATTATTCCGTCGTTTTTGGTTTTATTAATGACTGATTTCTTTGCCACTTTTGAGTTAAATCAAACAAACATAAATTCTTTAGGATACACAACTATTTTAGCAGTTGTCGGCACCGGTTTTGCAAAAATTTTATACAATAAAATGGTGCATTTGGCAACGCCAATATTTGCATCATCAGTAACCTATTTAATTCCGATTGTCGCTGTTTTTTGGGGAATTTTAGATGGAGAAAAATTAAGTTTAATTCAACTGTTTGCAGCAATTATTATTTTATTTGGCGTGTATTTGGTAAACAAAAAGAAATAATTTAAAATTAACGCTCTGTAAACCTTAAAACTACCGCTAAAATTCGTTTAATTTTGTTGTTGTGCATTTAAGAAAAAAACGTATATTTGCACCCGCATTTTCACTAAGAAGATGTTTAATTTTACGCAAAACTAATAGTATGTACGCAATCGTAGAGATAGCAGGGCAGCAATTTAAAGTAGCAAAAGACCAAAAAGTTTACGTTCATCGTTTACAAGGAGAAGAAGGATCAAAAATTTCTTTTGATAATGTTCTTTTAGTAGAAGAGAAAGGAAATGTAACTATTGGCGCCCCAGCTATAGAAGGAGCCACAGTAACGGCAAAAATCTTAGGTCACTTAAAAGGTGATAAAGTAATCGTTTTCAAAAAGAAAAGAAGAAAAGGATACAAAAAGAAAAATGGACATCGTCAGTTTTTAAGCGAGATTCAAATTGAATCTATCGCTGCATCTGGTGCTAAAAAAACAGCTAAAAAAGAAGCTGCTCCTAAAAAGGAAGCTGCTCCTAAAAAAGCTGAGGTAAAAGAATCAACAGCAACTGTTGATTATAGTTCAATGACAGTAGCAGATTTAAAAGCAGCAGCTAAAGAAGCAGGAATTAAAGGATATACTTCTTTAAAGAAAGCTGAATTAATTGAAGCTTTAACTAAATAAATAACCAATTTTAAAACCATATAATCATGGCACATAAAAAAGGAGTAGGTAGTTCGAAGAATGGTAGAGAATCAGAATCGAAACGTTTAGGAGTTAAAATTTTTGGAGGACAAGCTGCAATTGCAGGAAACATTATCGTTCGTCAAAGAGGAACAACACACAACCCGGGAGAAAATGTATATATGGGAAAAGACCATACATTACATGCTAGAGTTGATGGAGTTGTACAATTCCAAAAGAAAAGAGACAATAAATCTTATGTTTCTGTTGAGCCTTTTGAGGTTTAAGAACATCAAGATAAAGATATAAGCTCCCAAACATACATTTGTTTGGGAGTTTTTTTATGCCTCATTTTTGTACATTTACTGCGTATGAGATTTATTTATAATTTTACTGTTATTCTAACAACTTTTTTGTTGTCGATTGTTGCCTTTTTTAATAAAAAAATAAGGCTTTTTGTCGATGGGAGAAAAGAAAGCTTTGATAAATTATCTATTTTAAAAAATACTGAAAAAGTAATTTGGATCCATGCTGCTTCTTTGGGTGAGTTTGAACAAGGAAGACCCATTATAGAAAAAGTAAAAGAACAATTTCCATCGCACAAAATTGTATTGACTTTTTTCTCTCCTTCGGGATATGAAATTCGTAAAGAGTATAAACATGCTGATGTTGTTTGTTATTTGCCAATGGATTCAAGAAAAAATGTTCGCAAATTTTTAGAAATTGTAAATCCGTCGATGGCAATTTTTATAAAGTATGAATTTTGGCCAAACTATTTATTCGGATTAAAAGAAAGAGATATTCCAACGATTTTAATTTCTGGAATCTTTAGAAAAAATCAAATTTTCTTTAAACCTTTTGGGGGTTTTATGAGAAAATCTTTGAAAGCATTTGATCACTTTTTTGTACAAGACGAAAGCTCACAAGAATTGTTAAAATCAATAAGCTTAAATAACGTAACGATAAGTGGCGATACACGTTTTGATAGAGTGTATGAAATTTTACAACAAGACAATGCTTTAGATTTTATTACGGAGTTTAAAAACAATCAATACACAGTTGTTGCAGGAAGTACTTGGAAAGAAGATGAAGAGTTATTGGTGAATTATATCAATCAATCAGAAGGCGAAAAATTTATCATCGCTCCACACAATATTAATGCAAAAGAAATTGAGTTGTTAAAAAAAACCATCAACAAGAAAGTTGTTTTATATTCAGAGTACATAAAAAATGTCGGGTCGAGCGGAGTCGAGAGGTTTTGTCTTTTAGAGGTCTCGACTCCGCTCGAGGAGACAAAATTATCATTAAAAGAGTATCATGTTTTTATTGTGGATACCATCGGAATTTTAACCAAAATATATGCAACTGCAGATGCTGCTTATGTTGGTGGCGGATTGACAAAAAACGGCGTTCATAATGTGTTAGAACCGGCAACTTTTGGCGTGCCAATTGTCATTGGCCCTACGTATAAAAAATACAAAGAAGTTGTAGATTTGGTTGCATTAAAAGGGTGCAAAGTAATTGCCAATCAAAACGAATTTTCAACTATTTTTACAAAGCTAAATTCTGATAAAGAGTTTAGAGAGAAATTAGGAAAAATAAATCAGAACTTCATAAAAAATAATATTGGAGCAACTGAAAAGGCGATAAAATATATCAATCAAAAAATAACGAATTAATGGAATTTATCACACAGCCTTGGCCTTGGTATGTTGCCGGCCCGATGATCGCAATTGTATTGTTGTTGATGAATTACTTCGGAAGAGGATTCGGAGTATCAACAAATTTAGAAACATTTTGTACTATTGGTGGCGCAGGAAAAGCATCAGATTATTTTAAAAAAGATTGGAAAGAGCAAAAGTGGGGTTTGGTTTTTATTTTGGGAATTATTCTCGGCGGATTTCTTTCTTCACATTATTTAGTAAACACAGAAAATATTGCAATCAATCCTAAAACAGTTTCAGAATTAACAGAATTAGGTTTTATAAATGCCGGACAATCCTATCTTCCTGCTGAAATTTTTAGTACAGAAAACATCTTTTCTTTAAAAGGATTTTCCATATTAATAGGCGCTGGATTTTTAGTAGGGTTTGGAGCACGTTATGCAGGTGGATGTACTTCTGGACATGCAATTACAGGATTAAGTAGTTTGCAATTGCCATCATTATTGGCAGTTATTGGCTTTTTTATTGGGGGTTTAATTATGACTTGGTTTTTAATTCCGTTACTATTTTAGCGAATACAAATGTCAGGTCGAGCGGAGTCGAGACCTAATTGAAAAAACAAATAGAATGAAAAATATCAGATTTTTAGCAATTGGAACACTTTTCGGAATTATCTTAAGTAAATCAGAAGTGGTTTCTTGGTACAGAATTTACGAAATGTTTAAGTTTCAATCGTTTCATATGTTCGGAATTATTGGAAGCGCCGTTGTCATATCAATGGTTTTAATGCAATTGTTTAAAAAGGAAAAAATTAAGAACTTTAAAGGTGAAAAAATCATCACTAAAGAAAAGAAAAAAGGATTGATTAGAACCTTAGTTGGCGGAACCATTTTTGGATTAGGTTGGGCGTTAGCTGGAGCGTGTCCAGGACCAATGTTTGTGTTAATTGGTCACGGAATAACAAGTATATTTATTGTTCTTTTAGGAACAACAATAGGTGCATTTGTGTATGGATTATTAAGTGAAAAGTTGCCAAATTAATTGATAAAATGAGCAAATTAATAGACAGTTTTGGAAGACAAATAAATTACGTTCGGTTAGCAGTAACCGACCGTTGTAATTTGCGGTGCCAATATTGTATGCCTGCTCACGGAATTGAAATTGTGCCAAGAGAAGAATTGTTAACGTACAAAGAAATGTATCGTGTAATTCGTGTGTTAACAGAACTCGGCGTCAATAAAATTCGATTAACAGGTGGAGAACCCTTTGTGCGTAAAGGTTTTGTTGATTTTTTAGAAATGTTATCGTTCAATGATTTGTTAGAAGATATCAATATCACTACAAATGGTGCGTTGATTTATAAGCATATTGAAACGTTGGAAAATCTTAAAAAAGTAAAAAACATCAATTTAAGTATTGATAGTTTACAGGCTGATAAATTCAACGAGATTACACGCAGAAATGCATTTGATGCCGTTTTTAGAACCATGGAAGCGTTAGAAAAAAGCAGCATGAATTTAAAACTAAATGTTGTTGTACAATCTGGGATGAATACCAATGAAATCACTGATTTTGTTCGGTTGACAAAAGACAAAGATATTGCTGTCAGATTTATAGAAGAAATGCCGTTTAACGGAAAAGGACAACGCGAAATGCAAGAAGCGTGGAATTACAACAAGATTTTAAACGAGATAAAATCTGAGTTTGATATTACAGAAATTCAGTCAGAGAAATCATCAACATCACGTAATTTCTCAATCGAAAATCATAAAGGTTCTGTGGGAATTATTCCTGCATTTACAAGAACAATTTGTGGTGATTGTAACCGAATTAGAATTACATCAATCGGAACATTTAAAAACTGTTTGTTTGATGATGGTGTTTTTAATTTAAGAGATTTTATTAGAAACGGTGCATCTAATGACGACTTAAAAGAACTTTTTTTATCGTTGGTGAAAGAAAAACCAGAAAACGGTTTTATCGCAGAAGCAAACCGAACAAAAGGAAATGTTTCTGAAAGTATGAGCACCATTGGAGGGTAATTCAATGTGAAAATGAATTAATAGAATAATGTAACAATGTCTCCTCGAGCGCAGTTGAGAGGTCTTAATTATTATTTCAATAGAGAAAGCTTAAGTAAATGTCATTCCTGCGAAGGCAGGAATCCATAAAAACTAAAAACAGATTCTCAATCAAGTTGGGAATGACAAAAAAAATGATTTCAGTACAAGAAGCTTTACAAACAGTTTTAAACACAGCCCAAGATTTTGGCGTTGAGGAAATTTCGTTTATCAAATCTGTTGGTAGAATTTTAAAAGAAGACATCAAAGCGGATAGAGATTTTCCGCCATTCAACAGAGTTTCTATGGACGGAATTGCGATTGATTTTAAAGAGTTTAGTTCTCGACTCCGCTCGAACAGACATTTGCAATTTAAAATTGAAGGAATTCAAGCTGCAGGAAGCGAACAAATTACATTGCAAAACTCAGAAAACTGTATCGAAGTTATGACCGGCGCTGTGTTGCCAAATAATTGCGATACGGTTATTCGATATGAAGATGTAGAAATAAAAAACGGAATTGCAACAATTATTATTAATGCAATTAATGATGGACAAAACATTCATATTAAAGGAAAAGACGGAAAAGTTGGCGATGTATTAATCAAACAAAACACTATGATTTCTGCTGCAGAAATTGGCGTTTTGGCAACCGTTGGAAAATCAACTGTAAAAGTTGCAAAACAACCCAAAGTGATGATTGTTTCAACGGGCGATGAACTGGTTGGCGTTGATGAAACTCCGTTAGCACATCAAATAAGAAGAAGCAATGTTTTTACGTTGGTTTCACTATTAGAAAGATTACACATTTCGTCAGAAATAGCAAATCTTACGGATGATAAGACGATTTTGAAAGAGAAGATAAAAGCGTTTTTATCAACCTATGATGTATTGTTGTTTAGTGGCGCAGTGAGTAAAGGGAAATTCGATTTTTTACCAGAAGTTTTTGAAGAATTGGGCGTTGAAAAATTATTTCATAAAGTGGCTCAAAGACCAGGAAAACCATTTTGGTTTGGTCGCGCAGCGTCTTTAAGTATTGAGCAAAATGCTGTTGATGGAAATGGGTTAAAACAGACAGATAAACGTACTGAGAATAAATACCAGAAAAAGACAATTGTCTTTGGTTTCCCGGGAAATCCAATTTCTACATTTGTCAATTGTTTGGCGTATTTTTATCCTTGGTATTATAAATCTGTTGGAGTTGATCAGCAAGAAGAAAATGCAATTTTATCAGAAGACGTTTCTTTTAAACCAAATCTAACCTGCTTTTTACAAGTAAAATTGAGCTATAGATTTGGCCATTTAATTGCAACCCCAATTAAAGGAAACGGTTCTGGAGATTTGGTAAGTTTGGTAAACGCAGATGCATTTATACAATTGCCAGCAGATCAAATTGAATTTAAAAAAGGGGAGGTTTTTCCGATAGTAAACTATCGGAGTTTTTAATTTTTAAATGTTTAGTTTTGAGTTAAAAACAAGTTATGAAAGAAAGTATCGTTCAAAAAAAGAGCTTTGAGTTTTCTTTAAAAATAATTACTCTTTATACAAAGCTACAAACAGAAAAAGAATTTATAATTTCAAGACAACTTTTAAGAAGTGGAACTTCAGTAGGAGCAAATGTTGAAGAAGCATTAGCGGGACAAAGCAAGAAAGATTTCACTGTAAAAATGTCAATTTCGTCAAAAGAAGCAAGAGAAACTAAATATTGGTTGTGATTATTAAAACAAAGTGAACTAACATCAATAGATGTAAATTCCTTAATTTTGGATATTGATGAATTGATACGATTATTAACATCCATTGTTAAAACGTCTCAACAGAATCTAACTAAAAACTAAACATTTAAAACTAAAAACTATTTAAATGGATTTTACACATTTAAATTCCAAAAACAATCCTAAAATGGTAAACGTTTCTGATAAGAAAATTACCAAAAGAGCAGCTACAGCAAAAGCAGCAATGTTTTTAGGAACAGCAATTATTTCTCATTTTACAAATGATGAATTGATTACCAAAAAAGGACCCGTTTTTCAAACGGCAATTATTGCGGGAATTCAGGCAGTAAAAAAAACCTCAGAATTGATTCCGATGTGTCACCCGTTATTAATTAATGGAGTAGATATTGATATTGAAATAGTAGATAATGAAAACATCGAAGTTTTTTGTACAGTGACTATTGAAGGAAAAACTGGAGTTGAAATGGAAGCTTTAACGGGCGCAAATATTGCTTGTTTAACCATTTATGATATGTGTAAAAGCATTTCACAAAAAATGATAATTAAAGAAGTGAAACTGCTAGAAAAAACTGGAGGAAAATCGGATATTAAGAATGGCTAAACACACAAAACATACAAGTTTAACACGAAGAGAAAACGGGAATTTTGCACCGAATGAAATTGCTATTTTAGGAACAGCATGTGGCGTAATTGCTGATTTGGTAAATCAAGTTTCTAACCAATTATCAAATTATAAATTGGCGTATTTTGATGCTTCTCATGAAAAAGGTATTGAAAAAAATCAGCTTTCAGAATTTGTTTTTCATCACGAAGGCAATTTACAAATTACAACTTCTGGAAACATCAATAAATTTGAACAACGCTTACAATTTGCACAATACGATTTTGTGTTTATCAACGGAAATCATTACGAAGGATCCAAACAAATTGTGTTTTTAGATCCAGCAAAAGAAGCATCGATTAACAAACGAATTGATCAGGTTTCTGATATTCAATTTTTTGTAAAATCGACAAAAGATATAGCAATTTTTCAATCAATAAAAGACAAGTTTCCGAATTGGGAAGAAATCCCACTATATGAAATCTCTGAGATTGAAAAAATCACAAATCATATTGCAAATATTGTTAAAAAAACAATTCCGAATATAAAAGGTTTGGTGTTGGTTGGCGGAAAAAGTACCCGAATGGGAAAAGACAAATCTCAATTAGATTACTTTGGGAAACCACAAAAGGAAGTTGCGAAAGAGTTGTTAGAAAACAATAAGTTGGAAACGTTTTTTTCGGTAAGACCTTTCGACGAAGTTTATCTTGAGCACAGTCAAAAGGCTCAAGGTGACAAAAAGAATGTCATTTCGAGCGGAGTCGAGAAATCTAAAGAAATTCATGACACATTTTTAAATTTAGGTCCGTTTGGCGGAATTTGTTCTGCGTTTCAAAAAGATCCAAATTCGGCCTGGCTGGTGTTGGCAACCGATCTTCCTTTCTTAAATAATGAGTTGATCCAGCTATTATTAGAAAAAAGAAATCCATCAAAAGTAGCCACAGCAATTAAAGGAAAAGGAAAGGAATTTGTAGAACCATTAATTACCATTTACGAACCAAAATCGTATCCAATTTTACTGCAATATTTAGCACAAGGATATTCGTGTCCGCGTAAAGTGTTGATCAATTCTGATGTAGAAATAGTGGAGGTTTCTGATGCTTTTATCAGAAATGTAAATACGCCAGAAGAGTTTGAAAACGCTAAAAGTGAAATAAAAAACTAAATGTCTCCTCGAGCGCAGTCGAGAGGTTATAAGTAGTTCTCGACTGCGCTCGAACTGACAGTGCGTGATGTCACTTCGAGTGATTTTCGATTTTATGAGAAAATTGTATCGAGAAGTTAACAGTATAAAAATGAACAAAGAAGAGCTTTTTAAACGTCAAATCACGTTGTCAGAAATTGGTAAAGTTGGACAACAAAAATTACAAAACACTTCTGTTTTGGTGGTTGGTTGTGGCGGCCTGGGAAGTCCGATTGCTGTACTTTTGGCAACAAGCGGAATTGGAAAACTTCATTTGGTGGATTTTGACACGATTGATGTTACCAATTTACACAGACAAGTTTTCTTTTCTTTGGATGATGTTGGTAAATCGAAAGCAGCAACCTTAGCAAAATTTATTGAGAAAAGAGCGCCGTTTACAGAAGTAATTTTTACTGAAAAGCCCATTACAAAATCGAATGTTTTTGAATTGATTTCTGAAATTGACATTGTTATTGATGGAACAGATTCTTTACCCACAAAATATTTGCTAAACGATGCTTGTGTCATTAAAAAGAAGCCGCTAGTTTATGGTTCTTTATACAAGTTTGATGGTTATGTTTCGAGTTTTAATGTAGCACAAGAAGACGGAAGTTATTCTGCAAATTTACGAGATGCTTTTCCGAAAATGGCAACAGATATTCCAAATTGTGAAGAAGCAGGAACGTTGAATTCTATTGTAAGTTTAATTGCTGTACAACAAGTAAACGAGGTTTTAAAATTGGTAACAGGAATTGGAAAACCGCTAACAAACGAGTTATTAATTTATAACTCTTTGCAAAATTCTCAATTGAAAATGAAGTTACAAAAGGCAGTTTCAAAACCAGATATTGAAACTATTTTTAAAAATGAAACGTATTTTGATGCCAGTTGTGAAATTCAACATCCAGATTGGTTGATTTCTGCTGAAGATTTAAAAAAGGAAATGTCAGGTCGAGCGGAGTCGAGACCTATTATTATATCGGTATTAGAAAATTTGCAAACACCTTTTAAGGTTGATAAGATACTTCCAATTCAACGATTAAATGCTGCAGAATTTCATCCGCAGGAAAACAAAAAATATGTATTGGTGTGTCAAAAAGGAATTTCGAGTTATGAAGCAACAAAACAATTGAAAGAAAGATTTCCAACGACAACTATTTTAAGTTTAGCTGGCGGTATAAATGGTTATTAAATCAGATATGATTTAAGTGTAGAGAATAATCAATTCCCAGTTTTGATGATTAGATTTATATCTATTTAAAATTTCAAAGCCAACAGCTTTATGTGCATTTAAAGAGCGTGTGTTTTTAACGTCAACTTCTGTAATAATTGCGTTGTATTTTTTAGAGAGAGTTTGTTTCATAAAAGTATAAAGACCTCTAAAAACTCCTTTTTTTCTATAAT
Organism: Polaribacter huanghezhanensis; assembly: GCF_030444335.1. Classification (NCBI taxonomy): domain Bacteria; kingdom Pseudomonadati; phylum Bacteroidota; class Flavobacteriia; order Flavobacteriales; family Flavobacteriaceae; genus Polaribacter; species Polaribacter huanghezhanensis. The sequence goes on from NZ_CP128595.1 coordinate 1,019,349, forward strand.
TTTTGTCAATACAAATTTGTCCCATAACTACATAGTTAATGTTTTTCTTTTGATGACAAATTGTATTTTCAATTTGGTTAAACATAGGAACCAAAATAGGGATATCACTTTTGAATTCTTGCAGCATACATAATGCATAACCAATTACCTTATTATTATAGGTGGCTATAATATGTGGATGAGAATTGTGCATCTTTTCTAAAAAATCAAAAGAATGTTGTACCGTAACAAACCCTTGTGCCTGTTGCTCATCTAAAGAAATATTTTGAGGAAGGTTTTTTTGTTGAAGAGCTATAATTTGTGCTAATTCCTCTTTTGTTGATGTAAGTTGATATTGAATCATAATAATAAATTAAGGATGCGCATTTACCCAAACTTCGCCGTCAGAAAAATGTTCTTTTTTCCAAATAGGAACCGTTTCTTTTAAGGTGTCAATAGCAAACTGACACGCATCAAAAGCCGCTTTTCTATGTTTTGCAGAAGCCGTAATAATCACCGGAATTTCACCAATTTGTAAGATTCCTTCTGCGTGATGAATGGCCATTTTTACAATATCAAATTTTTCTAAAGCCACATCTGCAATTTTTTGCATTTCTTTAACCGCCATTGGTTTGTATGTAGAGAAATCTAATTGCGTTACTTTTTTTCCTTTGGTGTCATTTCTAACAGTTCCAACAAAGACAGAAATTCCGCCACAAGAAGCATCAGTTACAAAATTGTAGCATTCTTGTAAGTCTAGTTTTTCTGAAGTAATTTTTATAGATGTTTTGCACATAACTGTTACAAAAATAGGAAATCAAAATGTATCTTTGCCTAGCTAATTTTAGAAGTTTATAAAATGAAAAATATATTTAGAATTGTTAGTTATTTAGAAGGGATTTCATACTTGCTTCTATTACTTATTGCCACACCAGTAAAATATTTTGGAGACGATGAAAGCTATGTAAAAATGCTTGGAATGCCTCACGGAATGCTTTTTATTGTATATATCATTTTAGCCTTTATGTTAAAAGCTGATGAAAAATGGCACGGAAAAACTTTTAGAATTGTGTTAGTAGCTTCTATTTTACCTTTCGGAACTTTTTATGTTGATAGAAAATATTTGCAGAAAAAATAATTCTTGTCATTTCAAAAGGAGTTTTCTCGATTGAGAAACCTGTCTATTTTTAGATAAGATTCTCTTCCCTTTGAGAAGGTTAGGATGGGATTTTAACCTCCACTAACCGGCGGAATAATTGCTACAACATCATTTTGATGTAAGGGTTTTTCATCAGAAGCATACGTTTCATTTACGGCAATTGCATACGAATTGATCTTTTCTAACTGCGGATATTTTGAAAGAATTTCTTTCTTAAAACCTGCAATTGTACAATTTTCTGAAACTTCAAATTCTAATGAAGAAGTTTGTAGCAAATCTGTGGCGATTCCGAAAAGTAAGACTTGTATTTTCATCATTCAAATCTAATCAAACAAACTCAAACTAAAAACAAAACCTTGTTGCTTTTGGTTGATGCCTCCTTTTGAGATTACATAATCAACGCGTAAAAAACGCCATTTACCAAAACCAATATTATCCAACCCAATGGATGCTTCTGTGTACGGTTTTCTATCGCCAGTAAACAATCCTTTTGCGCCAGCAACAACATGAAAGTTTAGTAAGTTTATCAATGGAATTTTTCCTAAAATAAATCCTTTAAAATTATGTTCGCCATGGAATTCTGCAAATTTATCATTGGTGCTATATGCGTAATAATCTAACAAATTAAAGTAATTTGTTGTACCACCACTTGGAGAAATCGCTAATTTATTTCCGTTAAAATGCGCGTAATCCATAAAGGCAATATTTTTTTGCTCTAGAAAAAATCCTGCTTTTATGCGATATTTTGTGTTTCCTAAATTCCCTAAAGAAAAATCTTGTCGCAACTGTGTAAAGATATAATCAGCATTTAATTGACTACTATCAGCACCAAAAGTTTTTCTGTAACCAACATAAATTGAAGGATAACTATTATTGTACACTGTAAATTTTCTATCTGGATATGATAAGTATTTTGCACCAAAATTAATGGTTGTTCCAAGATTTAATGTCCAAATTTTATGCGATGTAAAAGACGGAGAAAAATTAGCAGAATTCTGCGGATCATTAGAGGTATATTCTCTATTTGCAATATTTTTTGCACTGTAATTGGTGGTGTTTACCAACGGTTTTCTGTCCGCAAATTCTAGAGAACCATTAAATCGAAAACCATTTGTGATTTCTCTCGAAAAAGAAACATTCGCAAATGTTTTTTCGTAAATTTTTAGATAATTTCTTTCAAAATAAACCGAATTTATAGTGTTCCAAAAAGGTGAAATAGGATTTGCTCCATTAAATTGTTTCGTTGTAATTCCGCCAGAAAATCGCAAAACGGGTCGACTTATATTGTTCCATTTATAACCAAAAAATGCTGTTGGTCTTAGTTTTTTATCAGAAAAACCATAATTAAAATTTGCTCCAACATTCATCCATTTTCCAGTTTCATTTAAGGTTTTAAAATAGCTCATTCCTATGGTAGAATTCCAGCCTTGAACGGTGTTAAAATTAAGATCAGCTATAGGAGAATTTATGTTAAAGTCCCATTTTTCGTAGCTATTACTATAAGAATATCCAGACAAAGGAAACGTCCAAGAAAGTTTGTTATTTTTAGCATCAATAGAATCTAAATATTTTTTTGATTTTCGAATCACCTTTATGCTGTCTTTAACCACATAATCTGTTACTTCTTCATTGGTTAACGGAACAGGTCTAAGCGATTTCCAATAGACAGAATCTTTTTTTGTGGCTTCTTTTTCAAAAGATAAAATTTCTTTTCCAAACGTGTTTTCATCAAAAGTTGGATTGAAGTTATAATTGCTATAGGCAGAAGAAAATCGGCCATTTATGTTAATTCCGAACAAGCCAATTTTAAAATCGATGGTTTGAGAAATTACCACCCAAGCATTGTTTTTTACGGATTTATTAAAACTCTGTTTAAAGCGTAGCACATCTACCATTGGCAAATTTACTTGTGTTCCTGTTACAGAAATTTGTGTTCCGTACAACGCCCAATCATCTTCTACAACGTATAAAAATCCATTAAAGACACGATCGTTTTTACGTTTTGGTAAAATTTCAATTTTGTTAATTAATTGTCCATTTTTATCGTAAAATGATCCAACTAATTTATAATCGTAATAGCCAAAAGCATAATTAGAAATGGGCGAAATAATTTCATTTCCAATTTTAACGGTGTTTTCATACAAGTTAAAATTCACATCTTGGGCTCTGTTAAAACTCACGCCGTTATCACTTCCGCTAACCTTAGAAGCAACAATATGTTCTTTAAAATTATTTGGTTTTTGATGTGAAATTTTAGAAATGGTTTCAGATAAATAAATAATTCCGCTTCTTGTAGAATCTAACCCACCGCCTAAATCGCCTAGTTCTTGTCCGAGTATTTTCTTTGGCGCATTTTTAATTTTGTACAAACCTCTTGAGTAAAAAGCGGCAGTAAATTTCTGAATTTTGCTTTCGTTTTTCTTTTTATTAGCGATCACATTTCTAATAATTCTGTTTGCAGGGTTTTCTTTTGTGTCAATATAAACTTCATTTAAAGTTATTTGTTCTTCAGTCAATTTTGTGTTTAATTGAAAAGGAAAAGAAGTAATTTTTACAGCTTTTTTTACAGTTTTAAAGCCTAAAAACTGAAATACAACCGTATAGTTTCCTGGTTTTATTAGCGACAACTCATATTCGCCATCATTATTAGAAGTTGTTCCAGTAATTGTTCCGTCTAAATAAATACTTACAAAAGAAAGAGGGTTATTCTTATTGTCTACAACCTTTCCTGTTATTTGAGAAGAGGCTGAAAATGAGATAAATAAAACAAGTAGTATAAAAGTGTTTTTCATGTTTTTTTAAAGTTGATCTTTGCAAACGTATTAGTTGTAAAATTAAATTGCTCACTATTTTTTGTTAAAGTAGCTACAATTATTTCTTAAAAATAAGTTTTCTTTTTTAATAGACGCGTTCAGTTGCTTTTTTGTTACTGCACCTAGTTCTTTTTTAGTAAAACACGCTTAAAAAAGAGTATATTTGTTAGTTGATAGAAAGAACAAAATTATGAGTGAATCTAGGAAAAGACACGAGGCTTTATTATATCACGCAAAACCAAAGCCAGGAAAAATTGAAGTAATTCCGACTAAAAAGTATGCAACGCAACACGATTTATCGTTAGCATATTCTCCAGGAGTTGCAGAGCCGTGTTTAGAGATAGAAAAAGATCCAAATAACGCCTATAAATATACTGCAAAAGGAAATTTAGTTGCTGTAATAACAAATGGAACAGCAGTTTTAGGCCTTGGAAATATTGGTGCATTGGCTTCAAAACCAGTAATGGAAGGAAAAGCATTGTTGTTTAAAATTTTTGCTGATATTGATGTTTTTGACATCGAAGTTGATGCAACAGATGTAGATAAATTTGTAGAAACGGTAAAAGCAATTGCTCCAACTTTTGGAGGAATTAACTTAGAAGATATTAAAGCTCCAGAAGCTTTTGAAATAGAAAGAAGATTAAAAGAAGAGTTGGATATTCCTGTGATGCATGATGACCAACACGGAACCGCAATTATTTCTGCAGCCGCATTAAAAAATGCCGTAGAAATTTCTGAGAAAAAAATAGCAGAAGTTTATATTGTTGTAAATGGCGCAGGAGCAGCCGCAATTTCTTGTACTCGTTTGTATTTAAAATTGGGGGTGAAAAGAGAAAATGTTGTCATGTGTGATAGTAAAGGCGTCATTAGAAAAGACAGAAAAAATTTAACATCACAAAAAGAAGAATTTGCAACCTCTAAAGATATTCATACGTTAGAAGAAGCCATGCACAATGCAGATGTTTTTATTGGATTATCTAAAGGAAATGTGGTGACGCCAGAGATGTTATTATCGATGGCAAAAAATCCAATTGTGTTTGCAATGGCAAATCCAGTTCCAGAAATAGAGTACGATTTAGCGATAAAAACCAGAGAAGATATTATTATGGCAACAGGAAGATCAGATCATCCTAACCAAGTAAATAATGTTCTTGGATTTCCATTTATTTTTAGAGGAGCTTTAGATGTTAGAGCGACAAAAATTAATGAGGAAATGAAAATGGCAGCTGTTCTTGCGTTGGCAGATTTAGCAAAAAAAAACAGTTCCTGAGCAAGTTAATATAGTCTATGATGAAATAAGTTTGTCTTTTGGGAAAGAATACATCATTCCAAAACCTTTTGACCCACGTTTAATTTATGAGATTCCACCAGCAATTGCAAAAGCAGCAATAGATTCTGGAGTAGCATTAGAACCAATTACAGATTGGGAAAAATACCAAGGAGAATTGATGGAGCGTTCTGGTACAGGAAGTAAAGAAATTAGATTGTTGCACAACAGAGCAAAAAGCAATCCAAAAAGCATTGTTTTTGCAGAAGCAGATCATTTAGATGTTTTAAAAGCTGCGCAAAGAGTGTATGATGAAAAAATTGGAAAACCTATTTTACTAGGAAAAAAAGAAGTCATCTTAGAACTAAAAGAAGAGATCGGATTTACAGCAGAAGTACCAATTATAGATCCAAAAACAGATGAAGAAAGCGAGCGTAGAAATCGTTTTGGAGAAATTTATTGGAAAACGCGTCAACGGAAAGGAATTACCTTATTCCAAGCTCAAAAAATGATGCGAGAACGCAACTATTTTGCAGCAATGATGGTAAATGCTGGCGAAGCAGATTCGTTAATTACGGGATATTCTAGATCATATCCATCTGTTGTAAAACCGATGTTAGAATTGATAGAAAAAGATACCGGAATTACTAGAGTTGCAGCAGCAAATTTAATGTTAACCAAACAAGGACCAATGTTTTTGGCTGATACAACGATTAACATCAACCCAAATGCAAAAGAGTTGGCAAAAATATCGCAATTAACCTATTCTTTGGCTAGAATGTTTGGTATAAAACCGAATATTGCCATGTTGTCATTTTCTAACTTTGGCTCTTCAGAATCTGAAAGTGCGCTAAAAATTAGAGAAGCTGTTTCGTATATTCATCGCCATTTTCCGCAAGTTGTCATCGACGGAGAATTACAAGCAGACTTTGCGTTAAATAGAGAAATGTTGGCAAAAGAATTTCCGTTTTCTAAATTAAATGGAAAAAAAGTGAATGTATTAATTTTTCCTAATTTAGACGCCGCAAACATCACCTATAAATTAATGAAGCAAGTAGATGAAGTTGAATCTATTGGCCCAATAATGATGGGATTAAAAAAACCGGTTCATATTTTACAACTGGGAGCAAGTGTAGATGAAATGGTAAATATGGCTGCGGTTGCGGTTGTTGATGCACAACAAAAAGAAAAAAGAAATTCTTAAAAAACATTAAATGATTTCACAAATTAAAGGAAGATTAGTAGAGAAAAACCCAACGTATGTTGTTATAGATTGTTCTGGAGTTGGTTATTTATTGCACATTTCTTTAAATACATTTTCTTTAATTCCAGACAGCGAAGCAATTACTTTGTTTACACATTTGTCTGTTAAAGAAGATTCTCATACCTTATTTGGTTTTATTGATAAAACTGAACGAGAAATTTTTAGATTGTTAATTTCTGTTTCTGGTGTTGGTCCAAGCATTGCAAGAACCATGTTATCTTCCATGTCATCCGAAGAAATACAACAAGCAATAGCATCAGAAAACATCCCTTTAATTCAGTCTGTAAAAGGGATTGGAGCAAAAACAGCACAACGTGTAATTATAGATTTAAAAGATAAAATTTTAAAAACGTTTGATTTAGATACAATTTCTATCATTAAAAACAATACGAGTAAAGATGAAGCGTTATCTGCATTAGAAGTGTTGGGCTTCAATAGAAAACAATCAGATAAAGTCTTAAATACAATTTTAAAAGAACAACCAGAAGCTTCTGTAGAATTGTTGATTAAAGGTGCATTAAAAAGTTTATAATTACATTGAGGAATCCGTATTTTCATAAATTATTAGTATGTGTAGTTGCTTTATTAGCAACTACAACTGTTTTTTCTCAAACCGTAAAAACCAAGAACGATTCGATTAAAAAAGATTCGATCCCTGTTCTTAAATACAATTTTAAAGCGCATCAAAAAGGGAGTATTTTTTTAAACCCGCCAACGACCTATTCTGTTGTTTTTGATAAAAAATTAAACAAATACATTGTTGTAGAATTTTTAGAGGATTTTAAAGTTGGGAACCCAATTTTTATGTCTCCGGATGAGTATCAGAAATATCGCTTAAAAAAAGACATTAAAGAGTATTTTAAAGAAAAGAATGATGCCTTAAGTAAAAAGAAAGGAAGTAAAGCAGCACAAAAAAATTTACTGCCAACATATTATGTAAACTCTACGTTTTTTGAATCTGTTTTTGGCGGAAACACAGTTGAGGTAATTCCGAGTGGAAGCCTAAATATTAAACTGGGTGGAATTTACCAAAACGTAGAAAATCCGCAGTTATCAGCAAATAATAGAAGTAGTTTTACGTTTGATTTTGATCAGCAAATAAGCGCAAGTATTATTGCAAATGTTGGGAAAAGATTAAAAGTTACGGCAGATTACGACACACAAACTACGTTCGATTTTCAGAATTTAATCAAGCTAGAATATACGCCAACGGAAGACGATATTATCAGAAAAATTGAAGCAGGAAATGTTTCAATGCCAATAAAAAACTCGTTGATAAACGGAGCGCAAAGTTTATTTGGGTTAAAAACCGAATTGCAATTTGGTAAAACAACGGTAACTGCAGTTTTTTCTCAACAAAATTCTGAAAGTAAAATAGTAACCGCAGAAGCTGGAGCATCTATCAATCCTTTTGAATTAAGAGCTACAGATTACGACGATAACAGGCACTTTTTTTTAGCACAATATTTTAGAGAAAATTATAAAAATTCGCTTCAAAACTATCCACTAATTAGCAGTCCAATTAACATTACCAGAATAGAAGTTTGGATTACCAACAGAAACTCGAATACAGAAAACTTTAGAAGTATTGTTGCGCTGGCAGATATTGGAGAACCAAACAAACCAGATTATGTTGGTTCTGGAGTAAATCCAAGTTCGCCATCGCAAGTTCAAGGAAAAAACATTCCCTCCAATAAAGCAAATAATTTATCTGATTTATTAAATGAAACTAGCGGAATTAGAGATATTACTACGGTAGAAAGTACACTTTCTAATTATGGGTTAAGTCAAGGAACTGGGTATTCTACTTTGCAAAATGCTAGAAAATTAGAAGGAAATGAATATACGTTGAATCCACAATTAGGGTTTATTTCTTTAAACAGAAAACTTTCTGACGGAGAAGTTTTAGCAGTTGCTTACGAATATACTGTTGTTGGAAGCTCGGAAACTTCATACAAAGTTGGAGAATTGTCTAACGACGGAATTATAGCACCAAGTAATTTAGCCGTAAAATTATTACGCAGCGAAATTATTACAACAAAAAGAACAGTTGCTGGGAGCGAAGAACAATTTCCTACTTGGAAATTGATGATGAAAAATGTGTATCCTTTAGGCGTTTTTCCGTTAACACAAGATGGTTTTCGATTCGAAATTTTATATAGAGATGATCAAACTGGGATTCCGTCTAACACCTTACAAAATGCTTCAACACCAGGAATTTCAAATAAAACCTTGCTAAATGTTTTAAGTTTAGACAAATTAGATCAGAGTTCTTATGCGGTTCCAAACGGAGACGGTTTTTTTGATTACGTAGAAAATGTTACTGTAAATTCTAACAGAGGATTTATCATTTTTCCAGAAACAGAACCTTTTGGTTCAGATTTATCAAACTCATTAACATCGCCATCAGACAAAACCAATTATGTGTTTAATGAATTGTACATCAACACAAAATCTCAAGCAAAAAACAGCTATCAGAATAAAGATAAATTTATTTTAAAAGGATACGCAAAATCAGAAAATAGCGGTGGAATTCCGTTGAACGCATTTAATGTTCCAAGGGGTTCTGTAAAAGTTACAGCTGGCGGAAGACAACTGGTGGAAGGTGTCGATTTTGTTGTAGATTATCAGTTTGGAAGAGTACAAATTATAGATCCAGGATTGCAATCATCTGGCGTTCCAATAAACGTTTCTACAGAAAATAATTCGGTTTTCAATCAACAGCGAAAAACCTTTATGGGTTTAGAAGTTGAACATCGATTTTCTGATAAATTTATTTTAGGCGGAACACTTTTAAACGTAAACGAAAAACCAATTACTCAAAAAGTGAATTTTGGAAGCGATCCAATAAACAACACCATGTTTGGTTTAAATGTAGATTATACTACAGAAATGCCCATTTTTACAAAATGGGTAAATAAAATTCCGTTTGTAGATACAGATGTTCCATCCAATATTTCTATTAGAGCAGATTTAGCGTATTTACTTCCTGGAACTCCAGGCGGAGTTGATGTTAACGGAGCAGCAACAACATATGTAGATGATTTTGAAGCATCACAAATTCCGATTGATTTATTATTATCATTAAATTGGTTTACAGCAAGCACGCCACAAAGTCAAAATTTAAACGGAACCGCAAACGATTTAAGTTATAATGATAAAAGAGCAAAATTAGCGTGGTATTCTATTGATCAATTGTTCTACGGAAACGGTGCAAAGCCGGCAAATATTGATAATATAGAATTGTCTAGAACAGAAGTTCGTCAAATAGGGTATTCAGAATTATTTCCAAATACACAATTAGATTTAACGCAAAACACTTTAGTTAGAACCTTAGATTTAGCGTATTTTCCATCAGAAAGAGGAACCTATAATTTTGATACAGGCGTTGACGTAAATGTTGATGGAACGTTTTCGAATCCGCAAGATCGTTGGGGTGGAATTATGCGACCATTGATAACGAATAATTTTGATCAGGCAAATGTAGAATACATTCAGTTTTGGATTAAAGATCCGTATCAAGATTATTCAATTACAAATGCAGAAGGTTTGCCAACGGGAATTGATCCAAACAGTACTGCAAATCAAGTTGGAGAGTTGTATTTTAACTTAGGAAATATTTCTGAAGACATCTTAAAAGACAATAGAAAGATGTACGAAAACGGAATGCCGGCTGATGGAACAAATTTAAATACGACGCCATCAACTTGGGGAAATGTTCCTACAAATCAATCTATTTTATACGCTTTTGATGTTGATGATGCCGCCAGAAAAAATCAAGATATTGGTTTAGATGGATTGAAAAATGAAGACGAATTGAGTTTTTATCAACCAAAAGTTTTTGACATCAGTAAGTTAAATTCGAATGATATTTCATCAGACAATTTTCAATATTTTAGAAGCACCAATTTTGATAACACCAACGCATCCGTTATCACCAGGTATAAAAATTTTAACAATACAGAAGGAAATTCGCCAACGGCAAACCAATCTACAGAATCGTATCCAACTTCATCAACTTCATACCCAGATGTAGAAGATATTAATAAAGATCAGACCATGAATACGGTTGAAAGTTACTTTGAATACAAAGTGTCTTTAAACAGAAATGATTTGGTAAAAGGAAGCAATAATATTGTTGATGAAAAAGAAACTTCGGTAACTTTAGCAGACGGAACTTCTAAAAAAACAAAATGGTTTCAATTTAGAATTCCGGTTAGAAGTGGAACGCCCGTAAACGGAATTACAGATTTTAATAGCATCCGATTTATTAGAATGTTTGTGACCAAATTTAAAATGCCCGTTGTGTTGCGTTTTGGCCAGTTAGAATTGGTAAGAGGAGATTACAGACGTTATACAAAAACATTGAATCCAGCCGTAACACCGCCACAAGATTTAACAAATCAAGAATTATCTAACTTTGAAGTTGGTGTTGTTAATATAGAGCAAAATGAAGGAAGATATGTGTTGCCTCCGGGAATTGTTAGAGAACAGTTACAAGGAAGCTCTAGCATACAACAACAAAACGAGCAATCGGTTTCTTTAAAAGTAACAGATTTAATGCAAAACGAAACCAGAGCAATTTATAAAAACTTAAGTGTAGATTTAAGAATGTATAAAAATTTAAAAATGTTTATACATGCAGAACCTATTGTTACCGGAAGTGTTGCTGATAATGATTTGGTTGCTATCATTAGATTAGGAACAGATTTAGACGATAATTTTTATCAAATAGAAGTGCCTTTAAAAATTTCTACAAGTGGAAGTTTAGAACCAACAAATGTGTGGCCAGAGGCAAATAACTTAGATGTAATTTTAGAAGAATTAGGAAGGATAAAATTAAAAAGAGATGGAGAAATTCCAAATTCTGGAGGAACATTATCAATCAATAAAATGTATCCTTTTCCAACAAATTCACCGGTACACGCAATGGTGTTAAGAGTAAAAGGGAATCCGACTTTAGGCGCGATAAGAACCTTAATGCTAGGAATAAAAAACACAAGAGCTACACAAAAAAGTGCAGAAATTTGGTTTAACGAATTGCGGTCATCAGGATTTGATAACAAAGGTGGTTGGGCAGCAGTTGTAAATGCGGATGCAAATTTTGCTGACTTAGCAGATGTTTCTGTGACTGGAAGAATGCAAACCATTGGTTTTGGAAATGTAGAAGATAGAGTAAATCAAAGAAGTATAGAAGAAACGAAACAATACAATATTTCTACAAACATTAATTTAGGGAAAATGATGCCTAAAAACTGGAGCGTTCAGTTGCCAATGAGCTATAGTATTGGTGAAGAATTTAGAGATCCAAAATACGATCCACAATACCAAGATGTAAAATTTGCTGAAGCAAAACAAGTAAATCCAAATAGTGCTAATTCTCAAGATTATACGTTGCGAAAAAGCATCAGTTTTAATAATGTTAAGAAAAATAGAAATCCAGCTTCTACAAAAAAGCCAAAACCCTACGATGTAGAAAATTTTTCTGTAACCTATGCTTTTTCAGAAGAATATCATAAAGATTACAATATAGAAAAGTATTTAAATCAGAATTTAAGAGCAGGAGCGAGTTATAATTTTACATTTCAACCAAAGTTTATTGAACCCTTTAAAAAATCAGAATTTTTTGGGAAAAGTAAACATTGGCAAATCATTAGAGACATCAATATTAATTTATTACCAAAATCTATCGGAGTAAATTCTAGAATTACAAGAAATTTTGTGCAACAAAAATCTAGAAATTTAATAGCAGGATTAAGTCCGCAACCAACATTAACACAGCGTAGATTTATGTTTGATTGGGATTATACAATAGGGTTTGATATTACAAAATCGTTGAGTGTAAACTTTAACGCAAACAATAGTTATTTGTATGATAATTTTGGCAACGGAGAAGAAATCAAAATTTTTGATCAGTTCTTTACAATGGGAAGACCAGATCATTACAATCAAAAGTTGACTGCCAATTATAAATTGCCAATTAATAAAATTCCATATTTAGGTTTTATTACTGCAGATTACGGATATACTGCAAATTTTGATTGGAAAGCAGCGTCTAAAAGTTATGTACATAAAATTGGAAATTTATTACAAAATTCTAACACACATAGTTTAAATACAACATTTAGTTTTTCTAAGTTATATGAAGATTCAAGATTTAAAAAGTTGTTTGTTAAAAATAAAAGAGCATCAAATTTAAAGTCATTTAAAGCACCAGAATTACCAACAGTAAAGAATGTAAAAAGAACAAAGGCAACACTAAAAGATGAAATTTTATTAGGTGTTTATGATTTTGTAACAGCAATAAAAACAGTAAAAATTAGTAATGCCTCAAACAACGGAACATTGTTGCCAGGTTATACAGGTAGTTCTGGTTTTTTAGGAAGAGATCAGGTTAATGGAGGTTTTGCGCCAACGTTAGGTTTTGTTTTTGGAAGTCAGATTGACATCAGAAATAAAGCATTCGAAAGAGGTTGGTTGGTAGATAGAGCTGTAGGTTCAGAATATTATAACAAAACATATAGCAGAACACATTACAATAAGTTAGATTATACCGTTTCTTTAAAACCATTTAAAGATTTTATTATAGAGCTAACGGGAAATAAAATTGAAACAAACAATATTTCACAACAATTAGATGTAGAAGGCGGCGTTTTAAATACAACATCTCCGATTACAGAAACAGGAAACTTTAGTGCAAGTTATTCTATGCTGTCTACAGTATTTAAAAATTCTAACGAATTGTTTACTTCGTTTTTAGCAAACAGAACAGTTCTTTCTCAAAGGTTATCTTCGGAAACAGGATTGCCAAACACAGCAAGTGCAGCTTTTAAAGAAGCGGGACAACAAGTTCTATTACCAGCCTTTATTGCCGCTTATTCTGGTGATAATGCAAATTCTGTTGGATTAGGGTTGTTTAAAAATATTCCAATTCCGAATTGGACATTGCGTTATAACGGATTAATGAAAATAGGGTGGTTTAAAGAAAATTTCACCAGTTTTACATTAACAAACGGATATAAATCTTCGTACACAATTTCTAATTATACAAACAACTTACAGTACGATGAAACTGATGTAACGAAAGTAAATGCAACAGGAAATTATCAGCCAAAATTATTAATAGCTTCGGCGAGTTTAATTGATGAGTTTTCTCCGCTAATTAAGATTGATGTAAAAATGAAAAACTCCTTTTCATTTAAAGGAGAAATTAGAAAAGATAGAACACTTACATTAAACTTTAATAATAGTACGCTAACAGATATTAAAGGAACAGAATATATCTTTGGGGTTGGTTACAGATTAAAAAACGTAGCGTTTAATACTCGTTTTGCAGGCAAGAGTCAAAAACTGAAAGGAGATATTAATATGAGAGCAGACATCTCTTTAAGAGATAATTTAACAATGATTAGATCTGTAGATGTAGAAAATAATCAAATAAGTGGCGGTCAAAAACTTTTATCTATTAAATTTGCAGCAGATTATAAATTAAGTAGAAATATAACAACCTCATTTTATTACAATCATACCATGTCTAAATATGCAATTTCAACCACATTTCCAAGACAGGCTATTAATGCAGGTTTCAATTTAATTTATAATTTAGGCAACTAAAAATTAATCAACAATAAAAAATTAATTACAATGAACATTCCATCAGAATTAAAGTACACAAAAGACCACGAATGGGTTAAAATAGAAGGCGATACAGCTACAATTGGAATCACAGATTTTGCCCAAGGAGAATTGGGTGATATTGTTTACGTAGATGTAGATACTATTGACGATACAGTAGGAAGAGATGAGGTATTTGGATCTGTAGAAGCTGTAAAAACAGTTTCAGATTTATTTATGCCATTAACAGGAGAAGTTACAGCATTTAATGAAAGTTTAGAAGACGAACCAGAATTGGTAAACAAAGATCCTTACGGCAAAGGTTGGATGATTAAAGTAGCAATAGCAGACGTTTCTCAAATAAATGATTTATTAGATGCGCAAGCTTATCAAGATCTTATTAAAGGATAAAATTATTTTTATTGCAATAAGTGTTGTACTAATAATTGGTGTTTTGAGCTTAATAAAAATACCAGAAGCTCCAATTAAATTTTCTTCTTTAGATAAGGTATATCATACAATTGCATATTTTACTTTAGCGCTAACGTGGTTGCTTAGTTTTCCTGTTTCGATGAAAAAAAATACGGTAAAATATGCAATTGCTTTAGGTTGTGTTTTTTATGGCATAATTATTGAAGTTTTGCAAACAACTCTTACAACTTATAGAACAGCAAGTTTACTTGATGTTGTTGCAAATAGTGTTGGAGTTTTTATAGCATTGTTAATTTTTAATTCAATTTATAAAAAAATTGATGCTATTTAACTTTAATACTTGCATAAGTCATAAGAAATTAATTAAATTAGCGAACTATTAAAAAAACATTAGGATGGAAATTAAGAAAAATCCAAAATCAAATTTAGAGAATTACTCAAAGTTGTTTATTCAACTAGGTTTGGTTTTAGCACTTTTTGTTACTTATGTAGCAATGGAAAACAAAACCTACGACAGAAAAATAGATGGATTTGGTGATGCAAACATGCAAAACGTAATGGAAGAAGACATTCCAATTACAGAGCGTATTGAGGAAGTGAAGCCAAAATCACCACCACCACCAGCACCAGAAAAAATCGAAATCGTAGAAGACGAAAAACAAGTTGAAGAAACAGTAATTGAATCTACAGAAACTGATGAAAAGGAAGCTATTGTATTGGATGATATTGTAGAGGTAGATGAAGCTGAAACGATTGTAGAAGATGTTCCTTTTGCGGTTATTGAAGAAGTACCTGTTTTCCCAGGATGTACTGGTACTAGAAAACAAAAAAGTGATTGCTTAAATGATAAAATAAGAAAACAAGTAATTAGAAAGTTTAATGGTGATTTAGCAGGTGAATTAAATTTATCGCCAGGGAAAAAGAAAATTTGGGTTGGATTTAGAATTGATAAAACAGGAACTGTTACAGATATTAAAGTAATTAGATCTCCACACCCAAGATTGTCAAAAGAAGCAGAAAGAGTTGTTAAGACGTTACCTAAAATGATTCCTGGTAGACAAAGAGGAATTGCTGTTGGGATGAAATATACGCTTCCGATTTCATTTAATGTTGAATAACAGATAAATTCATAGAACATAAAAAAGAGCAACCAGATTTGGTTGCTCTTTTTTAATGCGCTTAATATTTACTATTTTTGTTAGATAAATCATGTTAAATGAAGCTAGCACAATATTTAGATTCTACCTATTTAAAAACCCCAACACAAGCGGGCATTTCTGAAGAAGAAACAACAGCAAATGTGATTCAGCTAGTTGAAGAAGCAATCGCTTTTAATTTTAAATTAGTAATGCTAAGAGCGAACTATATTTCTTTAGCAAAAGAAATGATCAACAAAGCTTCATCAGGTATTTTGGTGGGAACAGTAATTGGTTTTCATGAAGGAACGTATTCTGTTGAAAAAAAATTAATTGAAGCGCAAAAAGCAATAGATTTAGGTGCTGATGATTTAGATTTTGTTGTAAACTATGAAGCGTTTAAAAAGGGAGAAATATCTTTGATTAAAGAAGAAGTAGCAAAAGGAACGGCTTTGGGATTGCAAAACAACAAAGTAGTAAAATGGATTATTGAAGTAGCTGCTTTAAATAATAAAGAAATTGCTACTATTTCTATGCTGATAAAGAATGTTGTTATTGATAATTTTGGTAAAGAGAATGCAAAAAACGTATTTGTAAAATCATCAACGGGGTTTTATAAAACAGAAAATGATAAGCCAAACGGAGCAACATTTGAGAGCATAAAAATAATGTCAGAGAATGCAAAACCTTTAAAAATAAAAGCAGCAGGCGGAGTAAAAACAAAGAACGATGCTTTAAAAATGATTACTTTAGGAGTTGAAAGAATTGGAACATCATCAGCAAAAGAAATTATTGAAGAAACAACTATTAATTCAGAGTATTAAAAATGGGTAATTATAAAGCACACGAAACGGCTGTTGTAGATGATGGTTGTGAAATTGGAGAAGGAACAAGCATTTGGCACTTTAGCCATATTATGCCAAATTGTAAGATTGGAAACAATTGTAATATTGGTCAAAATGTTGTGATTTCGCCAGAAGTAATTTTGGGCAACAATGTTAAAGTACAAAATAACGTTTCTATTTATACTGGTGTTATTTGTGAAGAGGATGTTTTTTTAGGGCCATCAATGGTTTTTACAAATGTGATCAATCCAAGAAGCGCTGTAAACAGAAAAAAGCAATATTTAAAAACGGTTGTTAAAAAAGGGGCAAGTATTGGCGCCAACGCAACCATAGTTTGCGGAAATGATATCGGCGAATTTTCCTTTATTGGTGCTGGAGCAGTTGTTGTAAAAGAAATTTTACCGTATGCTTTGGTTGTTGGAAATCCATCAAAACAAATTGGTTGGATTAGCGAGTTTGGGCATCGATTACGTTTTAATGAAGAAGGAATTGCAGAATGTTCAGAAAGTAAAGAAAAATATCAATTAAAAAACAATAGAGTTACTAAACTGTAAGCATCAATAATGAAAAAACATCTTCTTTTATATTTTTTATTCATTCCGTTATTTTTATCTGCTCAAGCCGAAAAATTCCCTGTATTTAAAAGCTGTGAAAATCAACACATAGATAAAATAGAATCTTGCTTTTATAAAACAACAAAAGAATTGTTTTATAAAGAATTTAAATCGCCAATTATATTAGCCCGAGAAAAATTTAAAGGAACTGTAAGTGCTGTTTTTATGGTTACCAATACAGGGAGTTTTGAACTGATTTATATCAATTCCCCTTATCCAGAATTAGAAGAAGAAGTAAAAAGAGTTTTTAAAATATTGCCAAAAATAACGCCAGCAAAATACAATAATAATAATGTAGAAATGCGTTTTGCGTTGCCGATAAACTTTCCGTTACAAATAGAAAATGATACCGCAGAAGAAATTGTTGAGGTAAAACCAAAGGAAATAAAAGTAATTCCTCTTAAAAAGGAGCCTAAAAAAGAGTTATTTATAGAGCATAAAAGTCAGTTAAATATTCCATTTACACATCAACGATACATCAATTACGATTATGCTTTAAATAAAAATAAAAACGCACATACAGCTGTAAAACCGTATGTGTACAGTAGTGTAAATGCAGTTTATGATTTAGATGCAGAAAAAAGTCAGTTTTTAAAGCCTGAGGAAACCACTTGGTTGGGAAGAAAACTTTGGAACGAACATTTGTTAGAAGTGAGAGGCGATGGATATTGGTTTAATCTAGATTTTTTATTAGACGTACAATTAGGTAAAGACAATTCAGATGTGCCTTATACCTTTAATAACTCTAGAACTTTAAGCGTAAACGGAGGATTAGGAAATGATTTTTCGTTCTCTGCTACAGTTTATGAAAGTCAAGGACGATTTGCAGGGTATATAAACGATTTTATTTCAAACCCATCAGACACTTTTAAGCCAGCATTTTCTGAAGGATTGGTTCCGGGAAGAGGAAAAGCAAAAGGGTTTAAAGCCGATGCTTATGATTATCCTGTAGCAGAAGGTTATTTGGCATATACACCAAATAAATTTTTGCAATTTCAGTTCGGAAACGGAAAGAATTTTATTGGAGACGGATATAGATCTCTTTTACTTTCTGATGTTTCTTCTCCAATGCCGTATTTAAAGATGAGTGTAATTTTTTGGAAATTAAATTACACAAATATTTGGCTTTGGGGCACGGATGTTAGACATCCAGTAGTTGTAAATAATGAACACCCAAGAAAGTATGTTGCCATTCATTATTTGAGTCTTAATCTTACAGAAAAATTGAATATTGGTTTTTTTGAAACAGCAATTTCTAAAGGAGATCAAGGTTTTGATATTGGGTTTATGAATCCGTTAATGTTTTATAGGTCTGTAGAGTTTGGTAGAGGAGAAGATGCAGGGAACGCAATGTTAGGGTTAACAGCAAAATATAAATTAAAAGAAAATTTAATTGTATACTCCCAATTAATTGTAGATGAATTTTCTTTCGGAAAAATTGGCAATTTAGGATATTGGGGAAACAAATTTGGAATTCAGTTAGGAGCAAAATATTTTGATGCATTTAATGTGAAAAATTTGTATGTGCAAGGAGAATTAAACATCGTTAGACCTTATACGTTTGCACATAAAGACCCAATGTTAAACTACGGGAACTATAGTCAGCCATTAGGTCATGCTTGGGGAGCAAATTTTTGGGAAGCAGTTTTTATTGCAAATTATAAATTTAATAGATGGACAACAAGCGCAAAATTAGTTTTAGGGCAAAAAGGGTTTGATGAGTTTGCTTCTGTGAGTAATGGTGGAGATATTTATAAATCGTATAATATTAGAAAAGGAGACTATAATAATGAAATAGGTCAAGGAAACAAGGCGGCAATTTTTATTGCAGACCTTCAAGGAAGATATTTATTAAATGCATCAAACAATCTGAGCCTTTTCAGTGGATTGACATTTAGAAATTTTTCTCCAGAAAAAAACCCCACGAATTCTCCAAGTGGATCTTTGTGGTTTTCTGTTGGAATAAAAGCAGATTTATTTAATTGGTATTTTGATTTTTAAAAAAAGAGATATTTTTTTTAAAAAAACTATTGGTGTTTGCTAAAAACTTGTATATTTGTGTAGTGGTGTAAAAACCACTTTCTTTTTCATAGCAATTTTCCCACTCTAATTTAGAGTGGGTTTTTTTATTTCTAATAGTTTTATAAATTTTTTTCATAAAAAAAAGCCTTAACAAATTAATGTTAAGACTTTCTTGTACTCAAGATGGGACTTGAACCCATACGGGCATTACTGCCCACTGGATTTTAAGTCCAGCGTGTCTACCAATTCCACCACTTGAGCATTGGTATTATATTAAAAGAATAGAGCGAAAGACGGGATTTGAACCCGCGACCCCCACCTTGGCAAGGTGATGCTCTACCCCTGAGCTACTTTCGCGCAGTATATTTTAAAGAACTTACATATCTTTCATATGCGGGTGCAAAGTTAAAACAAAAAAGGAATTACCAAAGATTTTTTTAAACTATTTTAAATAGAAATTTAATTCGTTTTTTATAGTGTAAAAAGCAAGAAATTAGTGGAGAATAAAATACCTTTGCAAAAGATTTGAAAATAGGTAAATGAACTCAATTTCTAGAATAGAAAATAAATCAACAATTAAAAATTTTGTGACAGATTTTTTACAACTTACAAAAGTTGGTCTGTCATTAAGTGTGGTTTTTTCTTCTATTGCAGGTTATCTATTAGCCGCAGAAATTGTAGATGTTTTTATCATTTTTCAATTAGCTATTGGAGGTTACTTTATGGTTGGTGCATCAAACGCATTTAATCAAGTTATAGAAAGAGACACAGACTCTTTGATGAAAAGAACGATGAACAGACCTTTGCCAACTGGCAGAATGACTGTTTCTACTGCGTTAACAATAGCGTTTTTATTTACAATTTTAGGAATTGCAATTTTATACAATATCAATGCAAAGTCTGCATTATTCGGAGCAATATCCATTTTTTTATACACCAGTCTATATACTCCATTAAAATCTGTAACTCCATTGACCGTTTTTGTAGGAGCAATTCCAGGTGCAAT
Organism: Polaribacter huanghezhanensis; assembly: GCF_030444335.1. Taxonomy (NCBI): domain Bacteria; kingdom Pseudomonadati; phylum Bacteroidota; class Flavobacteriia; order Flavobacteriales; family Flavobacteriaceae; genus Polaribacter; species Polaribacter huanghezhanensis. Next base: position 1,039,500 of record NZ_CP128595.1, read on the forward strand.
TCCTTTTATGTTGGGTTGGGTTGCAGCAACAAATCAATTTGGGATCGAAGCAGGATTTTTATTTTTAATTCAATTTTTTTGGCAATTTCCACATTTTTGGGCAATTGGTTGGTTGCAATTTGAAGAATATCAGAAAGCAGGATTTAATATGCTGCCAATGAATAAAAAGGACAAAGGCGCTATTAAGCAAATTATCTTTTATACTTTTATAATGATTTTGGTTTCTGTTGCTCCAGTATTAAAAGTAACAGGGGCTTTTTATATATATCCTGCAACAGCAGTAATTATTGCTTTAGCTGGCTGCTCTATGCTGTATTACGGCATCCAATTATACAAAACAGAATCGAATATTGAAGCAAGAAAATTAATGTTATCAAGTGTTATTTATATAACACTCGTTCAAATAATATACGTAATAGATAAATTTTTACATTAAATAAAATGAGTCAAGAAAGTTTAAATACAGAATTAAGTGTAGCAAAGAAGAAGTCTCTAAAACCGATGTTATGGATTTCTATGATAAGTATGACCATGTTTTTTGCAGGATTAACAAGTGCTTATGTGGTAAGTAGAAAAAGAGAAGATTGGGTTTCATTTGATTTGCCCAAAGCATTTTATATAAGTACAGCATTAATAATCTTTAGTAGTTTAACATTTTTATTAGCTCAGAGATTGCTTAAAAAAGACAATATAAAAGGGAGTTTTTTACTACTTCTTATCACCTTAGTTTTAGGCGTTGGATTTATTTATTATCAATATGAAGGATTTATTCAATTAAGAAATGTAGGGTTGTTTTTTACTGGACCAAATAGTACAGTATCAACTTCTTTTATTATTGGAATAACATTTATGCACGTTTTACACCTAATTGCAGGATTAATTGTGTTATTAGTTGTAATTTATAATCATTTTAAATCTAAGTATAATTCGGCAGAAATGCTTGGTTTTGAGCTTGGTGCAATTTTTTGGCACTTTGTTGGAGTACTTTGGATTTATCTATTTTTCTTTTTCTATTTTATTAGATGATGAAAATTATGTAATTTTGACAAACTATTTTAAAAAATAATTAACATAGCTATTTATGGGAGCAACTATTGCTGTAAATTCTGAAGACAAAACTGCCTGGAACGGTGGCGGGAAAAAACCTTTTGGAGCGAGTTACGGAAAAATGATGATGTGGTTTTTTATCGTATCAGATGCATTAACTTTTTCTGGATTTTTAGCCGCTTACGGTTTAACAAGATTTAAATTTATAGACTCTTGGCCAATTGCCGATGAAGTTTTTACTCACTTTCCGTTTTTACACGGAGTACATGCACCAATGTACTATGTAGCATTAATGACATTTATCTTAATTTTTTCTTCTGTAACAATGGTGTTAGCTGTTGATGCTGGTCATCAAATGAAGAAAAAGAAAGTAGCTTGGTACATGTTGTTTACCATTATTGGTGGTGTAATCTTTTTAGGCTCTCAAGCTTGGGAATGGAAAAACTTTATTGGAGGTACTTACGGCGCAGTTCAAACAACAGATGGTAAAATCTTACAGTTTGTTAAAGATGGGCATCAAGTTGAGTTAGCTACTTTTGTGGTTGAAGGCAAAAGAGAAGAAGTTAATCACACGCGTAAAAATGGGTTATGGTTTGAGCAAGGAGATCCAATATCAACATATTCTTTAAAAGATGTTGTAAGTTCTTATGAAAACAATCCAGATGTATTCATAAGAATTGAAAAAATAGATCTTGCAACCAAACAAAAAACAATTCTTTCTAAAGAAGAAGGATCTCGTTATTTATTAAATGCAAAGCAAGTTGTTGAGGGTGCAAACCTTGAAGCAAATGAATATGGACATCCACTTTTTGCAGATTTCTTTTTCTTTATTACTGGTTTTCACGGTTTCCACGTATTTACAGGAGTACTTATAAATATAATCATATTTTTTAATGTTCTTATTGGTACTTACGAGCGCAGAGGACATTACGAAATGGTAGAAAAAGTAGGATTATATTGGCACTTTGTAGATTTAGTTTGGGTATTTGTATTCACTTTCTTCTACTTAGTTTAATTATATAAAGATTATAAAAGATGGCACACGCACACGAATCTAATACAAAAAGAATATGGATGGTTTTCGGAATACTTTCTGTAATAACAATTGTAGAAGTTATTTTCGGTATTATAAAACCAGCTAGTTTACATTTAACTCATTTTTTAGGCACAAGTCCATTAAACTGGTTATTCATTATATTAACCTTAGTTAAAGCGTATGGAATTACTTGGGTCTTTATGCACATGGAAGGTGAAAAAAAAGGATTAAGGAGAGCTGTCGTTTGGACAGCTGTATTTTTAATTTGTTATTTAGTGACTTTATTGTTAATAGAAGGAGGACATATATTTGATGTATTGTCTCCTTTGACAAAATGGGACTACTAATTGTATTAAAATAAATTAAGGTGGTTTTTACCACCTTTTTTTTTGCAACATGAAGAAAAATAAAATTAAAAAAGGACTTGTATTATCGGTATTATTTTTAGGACCGTTAATTTTTTATATTTTCCTTTCATTAGGGATTTATCATCATGCAAACTTACCAATACTTACAAAAAAGGTAGAAGATGTAAAAGGAGAGGTTACATTTAAAAAACATTTTTCTATAGTTAGTTTTTTAGGAACAGATATTGACAAAAATAAAGGAGGCCTTTTTAATTTAAACGAAGTTATTTATAAAAGATACCATAAAAGCCTTTATTTTCAGTCTGTTTTAATTGCTCCAAAAGGAACAGAAACACAAGTAGAATCTTTAAAAAAGAAACTAAGCTCTTATTCAAATATTGAAAATTGGAAGTTTGTTTTTTTGGACGAAAATGAGATAAAGGCAATTTTTAAAAGTTTTGATTCTCCCTATTCTTTAAACGATCAGTTAGGTTCTGAGTATGTGTTTATTGTTGATAGAGAATTGCGTTTGCGAGGAAGAAAAGATGATGAAGATACCGATAACGGAAGGTTGTACGGTTACGATATGAATTCTGTAAGCGATCTTAAAAATAAAATGAAGAAAGACATAGAAATTATTTATTATCAGCTTAAAAAATCATTAGAAAAAGAGAAACGCTTTAAACGAAAAATATAATTAAAATGAAAAAAAAGTATTCTTATATCGGTATTTCATTTATCATATTAATTTTTGGAATTTACGTTGTTCCTAAAGTGGTAAAGAAATTTCAAAAATCAGATTTGGTTACTTTTAACAAAGTGCCAGATTTTGAGTTTATCAATCAAAAAGGAAATACAATTACCAATAAAAATTTTGAAGGAAAAGTATATGTTGTAGAATTTTTCTTTACAACGTGCCCGTCTATTTGCCCAATTATGAATCAAAAAATGATTGCTGTGCAAAAAGAATTTTATGGAAATCCAAACTTCGGAATTGCTTCTTTTTCTATCACTCCAGATATTGATACTCCAGAAGTTCTAAATCAGTATAGAAAAGAACACAACATTACAAGCAGTAACTGGCAAATGTTAACTGGTAAAAGCCAAGATTCTGTCTTTGATTTATCTAATAAAGGATTTAAATTATACGCAGGTGACGGAGATGAAAAAGATGGCGGATTTGAACATTCTGGGTTGTTTGCTTTAATTGACAAAGAAGGTAATATTCGCTCTAGAAGAGATGCACACGGAAATCCAATTATGTATTATAGAGCCTTAGAAGAAAGTGGTTTTCCAGACCAAATAACAGCATTAAAAGAAGATATTAAAATCTTGTTAAATGAGTAAAGAGATTTCTAATCAAGAAAAAAAATACAATAGAATAATTGTTTTTTTATCAATAATTATTCCTTTAGTTGTTGCTATTTTATTTAGTGTAAATTTAAAAAAATTAGGTTTTAATGTAATGCCTTTGTCTTTTTTACCTCCAATTTATGCAACTATCAACGGAATTACAGCAATGCTTTTAATTTTTGCAGTTATTGCCATTAAAAAAGGAAATAGAAAATTACACGAGCAATTAAATACAACTGCAATATTTTGTTCGGTATTATTTTTGTTGATGTATATTGCATATCACATGACATCAGAATCTACTAGATTTGGTGGAGAAGGTGCAATTAAATATGTGTATTATTTTATTTTGATTACACATATTTTGTTATCAATAGCTGTTATTCCTTTTGTGTTAATTACTTTTGTTAGAGCAAGGTTAGGGAAATTTTCTGAACATAAAAAAATTGCAAAAATTACATTTCCGTTATGGTTGTATGTAGCAATTACTGGTGTTGTAGTTTATTTAATGATTTCTCCATATTATCTGTAATTATGAAAAAAAGTATCGTTTTAATAGTTCTCTTTTTTGCAGTTGATGCAAATGCACAATGTGCAATGTGTAAAGCTGTTGTAGAAAATGGCGGACAAGAAATGGCAGAAGGAATTAACTCTGGTATTACCTATTTAATGGCATTTCCATACCTTTTAGTTGCGCTTTTAGCCTATGTTTTATTCAGGTATAAAAAAAGGATAAAAAATTAACACTTCAATAAGATAAAAAATCTGTAACAAATTCTACTTTCGCTCGTCATATAAGCAGCATAAAAATTGCAGAATAAATCTCCATTGTTACCAATCTTAAAATAAATCTTACATAGTTAAAATATATGAAAACAAAATTTTTAGTAATTATAGCATTAATTGCTTTTTCTTTCTCAGGATTATCGCAAAAAAAATGGGATTTAAAAGAAGCTGTTGAACATGCATTAAAAAATAATATCACTATTAAAAAAGGCGAGTTAACTATAGAAAAATCAAAGCAAAATGTCGTTGGATCAAAAGGTAATTTTTTGCCAAATTTAAATGCTTCGTCTGGAGCTAATTTAAATTTTGGATCTACTATAGACCCTGTTAGTAATGGTAGAATTTCTTCTACAAACTTTAGCTCTTCTTATCGTTTAAGCAGTGGTATTACTGTTTTTAATGGATTTAGATTATTAAATACTTATAAAAGGAACCAATTAACGGTTATTGGAAACCAATTAGATTTACAAAAAATTAAAGATGATATTTCTTTAAATGTTGTAAACTCCTATTTAAACATACTGTTTGCCAAAGAAAATTTAGCAGTAGCAAAAGTACAAGCAAAAATAAGTAAAAAGCAAATTGAAGTAGCAAAAGATCAAGTAGAAGCAGGTTCTAAACCCAAAGGTGAACTGTTAAATGCGCAGTCTGCGTATGCAAATGATTTACAGACAGTTGTTTCTTTAGAAAATACGTTAGATATTGCATTATTAGGTCTTGCTCAATTATTACAAGTAGACCCAAATAATTTTGATGTAGCCAACATAGATGTAGGAGCTCCTTCTGCTTCGTTATTATTTAAAAGCCCTGATGTTGTTTATAAAAAAGCAGTTATAACAAGACCAGAAATATTGAGTGCAAAATTACAAGGAGAATATGGAGAGTTACAAATTGCAATTGCTAAAAGTGGATTTTTACCAACGGTAACTGCTTCTGCAGATGCAGGAACGAATTACAGTCACCGATTTACTATTTTTCAAGGGCAACGAAATGATTATTTTTTTAAACAGTTAAATGACAACTTTGGATATGGAGTTGGAGTATCATTAAGTATTCCAATTTTTAATAGATTTCAAAATAAAGTAAACCTTAACAGAGCGATCATTGATAAAGAAGACTCTGAGTTAAATCTTCAGAGTGCAAAGTTAGGTTTACAACAAGAAATTCAAAGAGCCTTTTTAGACGCAAAAGCAGCATTAAAAAGTTATGAAGCTGCGAAATTATCTTTAGACGCACAGCAAGAAGCATTTAAAAATGCACAACAAAGATATACGTATGAAGCAATTACATCTTTTGAATTTGATCAAGTAAGAAATAGATTGGTAAATGCAGAATCAACTTTAATTAGAGCAAAATTCGATTATGTATTTAAAACAAAAGTGTTAAAGTTTTACTACGGAGAATCGGTAATAGATTAAATTGATTATAAAAAACATAAAAAAATCCCTGAGAATTTTCTCAGGGATTTTTTTATGAAATTATTTTTGTAAAGCTAAGACTCAAAATTTTTCTCAACAATATTTCGAATCTTTTTATTTAAATAATCCATTGATCGATAGCTTGTATGCTCTAAAATAATAACCACCAAATCTTCTTCTAAATACTGAGTAATTCCTGTGCTAAATCCATTCCATTTTCCATAATGATATATTATTTTAGCATCATTTTTGGTGTTAATTCTAAACCCAAAACCATAAGGAAATTTTCGTCCATATTTGGTTTTTCCTTTGGTGTACATAAGATCTAAAGACTCTTTAGAAATAAGTTTTCCACTGTTCAATCCGTTTACCCATTTTAATAAATCTTGAGTTGTGGCATAAATATTTTTATCGCCAACAATTGCATCATTAACGGTGCTTGGTATTGTTCGATGTCTCCATCCTCTATACAATCTATATCCTATCAATTGATTTGATTTAACGGTATCTTTTTCAAAACTAAAAGCAAAAGAGTGGCTCATTTTTAGGGGTTTAAAAATAGCACTTTCTACAAAGTTAGAATAACTCATTTTTGATATTTTCTCAATAATAGAAGCTAAAACAAAGTAACCAGTATTTGAATAATCAAACTTTCTGCCTGGGCTAAAAAATGTAGAAACTTTACTTGTTTCTAAAAATTTCATCATCTCTTTATTGCTTGGCGCTTTTTCTTTTTCCCATTTGTTTTCTGCTACCCAAAAATAATTTGGCAACCCAGAAGTATGGTGTAGTAATTGTAGAATAGTAATATTTTTAAAAGGGAATTTTGGAAAATATTTGGTAACAGTATCTGTTAATTTTAATTGATTTCTTTCTTTTAAGATCATAATTGATGCCGCTGTAAATTGTTTACTTACAGAAGCTAACTGATATACAGATTTTTCGTTTAAACTGCTTTTTTTTCTAAAATCTGCGTATCCAATATGATTTTGATATACTATTTTTCCTTTTTTTGCAATTAGAATTGAGCCGTTAAAGTCATGTCTTTTGTGTATTTTTTTTAGTAGAGAATCTAATTTATGACTTACTTTTTCAGTTTTATTTTTAGAATATCGTTCTAAAATAATAGTTGGTTCTTTAACAATAATAGAATCTATTATTGTTTTTTTAAGCGCAACTTTTGGTGTTGCTTTTACAGTATTTGTACTAAGAAGAAAACTGCTTACTACTATAATAAAGAGACCAATGAAATATTTTAACTTAATTTTCAAACAGATGTTTTATTGTATTTCAGCATAAAAGTAACAATGCTAGACGTACTTTCAAAATTTTATTTCGTTTTAAGGAATAATTAGAAACTCTATGCGTTTTTTTGAAGCTTAATGTATCTTTGTAAAAAACTATTCTATTGGCTTATATTTTAAATTTAGAAACCTCAACAAAAAACTGTTCGGTTAGTGTTTCTAATAACGGAGAATTGGTTGCAATTAAAGAATTAAACAACGGTAATTATTCGCATGCAGAAGTTTTACATCCGTTTATAAATGAGGTATTAAAAGAAGCGAAAATTTCTTTTGAAAAACTTGATGCAATTGCAGTAAGCAAAGGTCCAGGTTCTTATACTGGATTGCGAATTGGCGTTTCTGCGGCAAAAGGATTGAGTTTTGCACTGAACATTCCACTAATTTCTGTGAACACTTTAAAATCGCTTGCTTTAGCTATTTCTATTGATGAAGGCGTTATTGTACCGATGTTAGATGCTCGCAGAATGGAAGTATATTCTGCTATTTTTGATTCAGATTACAATCAAATCAGAGAAATTAAAGCAGAAATTATCAGCGAAAGATCTTTTTTAAATAATTTAGAAGAAGGCAAGGTTTATTTTTTGGGTGATGGAGCAGAGAAATGTAAAACTTTAATCACGCATCCGAATGCCCTATTTGTAGATTCTAAATTTCCATCAGCAAAAGAAATGAGTATTTTGTCGTATGATAAATACAAAAAAAACGACATCGAAGATGTCGCTTATTTTGAACCTTTTTACTTAAAAGACTTTATTGTTGTTCCTCAAAAAAAGAAGATATAATTAGTTTAAGGATGTGTAAAAATTAAATATTTTAATTAGATCTTTTTCTTTTTTAAAATTTAATTTTTCTTTTTTAATAAAATGTTTTACAACATTAGATTTAGAAGCAAATACTTTTAAAAATTTGCTTTTTCTAGTAGGCAATTCAACAATTATATCTTGATTACTTAATTTTATATAATAAGTGTCTTTTTTTCTTTGAAACCTAGCTGGTTTTAAAAGGTCAAAATTGTTTTTTGGTTTTACTTTGGGGTAAAATTTTATAAATTGCTTACCTAATAAAAATGTTTTCTCTTTTTTTGCTAAAATTTTAAAGAAGCCAAACTTTAAGTTCTCATATTCAAATGCTCTGTAGGTAGCGTTGTCATCTGTAAAAACAACATCGTATCGGTGCTCGACAGAAGGGATAAAGAGAATAATTTCTCCATTGTTATCGACTTTAATATAATCTAGGTTGGCATTGTACTTTCCTTTCATTTTAACGCCTTTAATTTTAATATTTTGGTATGTTAAATGAATAAAAGGAGAGCCTTTAACACTGGGGTCATTTTGATTATTATATTTTGCATCTATATCATTTTTTAACGTATAAACATCTCGTAAGTTATTTATTTGATTTACTTGCGAAAAAGCAATCGAAGTAATAAAAAGTAATGTAATTAGAATAGATTTCATCATTTTTAGTTTTAATATTAGTAACAAATTTTTGATTTCAACTTTTTTATCATGATTATATGATTTTTTTGATTTCTACTCGATGTGGATATGGAATTTCGATACCAGCTTTGTCTAATGCTTCTTTTGTTTGCTCTAAAACCTCTGCATAAACCGTCCAATAATCACCTGATTTTACCCAAGATTTTACTGCAAAATTAATAGAACTATCTGCCAATTCTACTAATAAAATTGCTGGAGCAGGATCTTTTAAAATGAGCGGATGCTTGTTTACAATTGATGCAAGAACTTGTTTTGTTTCTTTAATATCAGCATCATAAGAAACCCCAAATTTTAAATCTACTCTACGTTTTTCTTCGGTAGAAAAATTAACAATATTGTTGTTAGATAAAGCTCCATTTGGAATAATAACCTCTTTATTGTCTACCGTGTTTAATTTGGTGGTAAATATTTCAATACTTTTTACAGTACCAGATTCTCCTTGAGCAGAAATAAAATCCCCAATTTTAAAGGGTTTAAAAATCATAATTAATGCACCGCCAGCAAAATTAGCTAAAGAACCTTGCAAAGCTAAACCAACAGCTAAACCAGCTGCACCAATAATTGCCACAAAAGAACTGGTTTCTACTCCAAGTTTAGAAACTACTGTAATAACTAATAATGCCTTTAAAATCCAGCTTAATAAATCGCTTAAAAATTTTTGTAATGTAAGATCTACGTTGCTTTTTGTCATTATTTTTTTAGAGAGCTTTACAAACAGATTTATTACAATTAAACCAATGATTAAAATCAATAATGCAGATAAAATACTTGTTCCGTATTTTAATAAAAAGGTCTCTGCTATTTCTAAGTATTTTTCCATATTAAATTTTTAATTAAATAAGATGATTAAAAGTGTAAAAATAGCAGGAATAGATTGAATATAAAAGAGTCTTACCTTCTTTGTTGAATACGCTCCATAAATACCAGCGATTATTACACAACTTAGAAAAAAGAGGCTCACATGTAGATTTTTTGTTAGTAAAGACCAAATTAAACCCGCACTTAGAAACCCGTTGTATAATCCTTGATTTGCTGCCAATACTTTTGTTTCTTTTGCAAATTCTTTAGATTTTAATCCAAAGGTTTTTATGCCTTTTGGTGTTGTCCACAAAAACATTTCTAAGACTAAAAAACAGAAATGTTCAAAAGCTACAAATGCTATTAGAAATGTAATTAGTGTTGTCATTGTAGTTGTTTTTTAATTTGACGTATTGCTTCGTTGGTATTTTCTGTAGGCAAGTTACAGGTTTTATGTACACAAACATAAATAAGAGTTTTATCTTCTATATATCTGTTTGTTAACAACGGTAAATTACTTTTAATTTCGCTTCCACAAATTAATTTATTCGGAATGTATTCTTGATTTATCTCTAGTGCTTTTTCTTTTGCGTTTATTCCGCTAATCGCTATTTCAAAATACTCATCTGTAAAATTACTATACACATCCAACCAATTAGAATATGCTGAGCCATAGTTCTGAATGGCGTCTGTCATATTACTCAACATTTGTTTGCTCGTTTTTAAATAGTAATCATTTTCGAAATAATGACTCAATTTAAATAAGTTTTTAGCCATCATTGAATTTGAAGACGGCATTACATTGTCTTCTGTTTCGGTTTTTCTGTCTATTAATTCTACATCTTTATTGGATGTAAAGTAAAACATGCTTGTTGCTGTATTAAAGAAATGATCAAAACAAGCATCCGTTAAATTTTTAGAAAGCAGCAACCATTTTTCATCCAAAGTGACTTCGTATAACGAAATAAAAGCATCAATAACAGTTCCATAATCTTCAAGATAACCATTTATCGTTGCTTTTCCATTTTTATAATTTCGAAATAAAGTTCCGTCTTCTTTTAGCATTTTTGCTTCTAAAAAGTGTGCATTTTTTAATGCAATTTCTAAGAAATGTGCATCATTAAAAACGCGATACGCATCAACATAACCTTTTAACATAATGCCATTCCAAGAAGTTAGTATTTTATCATCTAAACGCGGCTCTTTTCTTTTGGACCTTTCTTTTAATAAAATCGATTTCCATGTAGCAACTTTATTTTTGAATGCTGAAATTTCTAGTGTGTGTTTTTTTGCAAAATCTTCATCAGAATGCGTTCTAATTAAATGATAATTCTTGTGCTCCCAAAATCCGTAGGAATTAATATTGTAATAATCAGAAAACAACTCAAAATCTTCTTTTAAAAGATCTTGCAGTTCTGTTTTTGTCCAAACATAATACGCGCCTTCTTCTAATTGATTTTTATCATTTAAACTATCAGCGTCTAAAGCAGCATAAAATCCGCCAGATGCATCTAACAAATCTCTTTCTATAAACTGTAAGGTGTTATAAACCGTTTCTTTATATAATTTGTTTTTTGATATTAAATACGCATCAGCATATAAACTTACCAATTGACCGTTATCATAAAGCATTTTCTCGAAATGCGGAATATGCCATTTTGTATCAACAGAATATCTAGAAAATCCACCACCAATTTGATCAAAAATTCCGCCATACGCCATTTTTGTAAGTGTAGTATTTACATATTTTAATAAATATTTATCGTTGTTTTGATTCGCATGTCTTAGTAAAAAATGATAGTTATTTGGCATCGGAAATTTTGGGGCTTTATTTAACCCGCCTAACTCATCATCAAAATAAATGCTCCATTTCTTTACGGTTTCATTCAAATAATCTTTTGTAAAAAGAGTCTTTTCTTTATTTAAGGTAATCAATCCAGATTGTTGAATTCCTTCTGTCAATTTTTGGGCATATTCAACTACTTTTTCAGGGTCTTTTTGATACAAATTTCCAATCTGACCTAATACGTTCATCCATTCTTCTTTTCTGAAATAGGTTCCGCCCCAAACAGGTCTTCCGTCAGGCAAAGCAATACAATTCAAAGGCCACCCGCCAGCGCCAGTCATTAATTGAACGGCATTCATATATACTTGATCTACATCTGGACGCTCTTCTCTATCGACTTTTACATTGATAAAATGAGCATTCATGATCGCAGCAACTTCTTCTTTTTCAAAACTTTCTTCTTCCATTACATGACACCAATGACACGAAGAATATCCGATAGAAATTAATAATAATTTATTTTCTTTTTTTGCCAATGCTACTGTTTCATCGTTCCAAGCATACCAATTTACAGGATTATGAGCATGTTGTAATAAATAAGGACTGGTTTCTGTAATTAAGTTATTGGTAAATTTATGTGTGGTCATTTGTGGTTGTTTTTTTTCTTTTTTACAGCTTGATAAAGCCAAAGAAAGAATCAGTAAAATTGCAAAACGATGGGTCACTGGTGTTTTTTATCAAAGATAAAAAAAGCAATTTGATAAAAACCAAATCGCTAGCTATTAAAATTATATGATTTTTGATTAAAAATCGATTTGAAAACGGAATTGAAAAATGTTTACTTTTCCTTTATTTTTTACATCAGCAAAAACATTGTTTAGCATAAATCGTGTAGAAGGATTTAAATACCAGTTTAAGCCAAGGACAATATCGGTCTGTTCTCCGCCAAAAATATCTCCATCATTTAAATCAGAATTAGAATATCTTAAAGCTATTTCCCATGCGCCAGAACCGTTTTTTCCGTAGTTGTTTTTTGGATTTACCCGACCAAATCCTTCATAAGAATTTTTAAACCTTCTACTTTCTCCAGTTAAAAAATAACTTACTTCTCCATAATAAGTAGAAAAAGTGTAAGAATCTATTGGAATTAAAATCCCTGTATTAATTTTTGCGGTTAAATATTCTGACTGAAAAGAAAAAGAATTTTTCACAAAAGCAGTTTCAAAATTTAGCATGTTTATATTTTTAACACTACTAATTGGTCCTGTAGAAATATATTTAAGTCTGCTTAAATGACCTTCTGGCCTTGATTCTATTCTATATTCTTTTGATGTAGACTTTCTATTTGTATATGCAAATCCAATATGTAATAATTCTTTTTGTTCTATATTATTGATTAACAAACTTGTTATTCTACCAGTAATTGCATAGCCTTTATTTGCTGCTTTATCGTCAGAAGAATTATCTTCGTTTAAAAAATACCCAGCTTGTATAGATACTTTATGATCAAAATAATCATTAAAAAAAACAATTCCGTTATTTCTTGTTTGCATAAAATCATCTATAAAAGAACGCTCCATAAATGTCATGTATTTGCTACTTGTTAATACATCTAATCTAAAAGGTTCTTTTACATGGCCAATTCTTACATTACCAAAAAAGGAAATGTTTTTTAAGCCGATATAGGCATCTTTTATTGTTGTTTGATTGCCCGCAAAATCTACAGAAAATTTATAATCTACATTGCCATATAAAGTTCCTGAAGTAAATATTCTTGCACGTCTAAGTTCTGTTCCAGAAGTTGTTGTTAATGGATTAAAAGCAATATCTAGATTGTTGTCTTGAGAAAAAAACGCATAATCTATCATCATTCTTCCTCCAAATTTCAGTTTGAATTGTTTGTCTGCACTTTCAATTTTAAAGCCTTTATCCCATTTAAATCCGAATGAATTTTTGCTCTTTTCTTGTGAAAACACAACAAAATGTATTAACAAAAAAATAAAGAAAAGATAATTTTTAGATAACATTAATTTTGATTTTTTATTAAAAATGTAAAGAATATGAATTTAAAGTTAAATTAATATAAATAAATTCATTTAATAACACATTCATAACATTAAAATAACATTATGTAAGAAATCGGTCTCTAATTTTGCCAAATATTAATTAAAGAAAGTAACATGGAGAACCCATATATTTTAATGCTTATTGCATTAACTCTTTTAGCAGTTATTGACCTTGTTGTTGGTGTAAGTAATGACGCAGTAAATTTTTTAAATTCGGCAATTGGCTCTAAGGCTATTTCGGTTAAGAAAATTTTAATTATTGCCAGTTTAGGAGTTTTTGTAGGTTCAGTTACCTCAAGTGGAATGATGGAAGTTGCCCGAAAAGGGATTTTTGTTCCGAGTGAATTTTACTTTAACGAAATTATGTACATCTTTATGGCTGTAATGATTACAGACATTTTATTACTAGATGTTTTTAACTCGTTAGGAATGCCCACTTCTACAACAGTTTCTATTGTTTTTGAATTGTTAGGAGCAGCAGTTGCAATGGCGTTGATAAAAATTTATACTTCGGATAGTGGAGAAACCGCTGCAAATTTGGGTAAATATATCAATACAGAAACAGCAATGTTTATCATATTTGGTATTCTCCTTTCTGTTGTCGTCGCTTTTACTGTCGGAGCAATTGTTCAATTTTTTTCGAGATTGATTTATTCTTTTCATATAGAAAGCAGACCAACTTATATAAGTGCATTATTTGGTGGATTTGCAATTACAGCAATTACCTATTTTATCATTATTAAAGGATTAAAAGGAACACCATTTTACAAAGATATTAAGCCTTTAATAGAAGGAAATTTGATGTGGATATTGACTATTGGATTTGTGTTTTGGTCTTTGATTTCTCAACTATTAATTAAGCTATTTAAAGTAAATGTTTTAAAATTAATTATTGGAATTGGTACGTTTTCATTAGCCTTAGCGTTTTCTGGAAATGATTTAGTTAACTTTATTGGTGTGCCAATTGCTGCTTGGAATTCTTATGAGGCTTGGCAAGCATCTGGAGTAGCAGCAGATGCTTTTTCTATGGGAGTTTTAGCTAAAAAAGTTCCTTCAAATATTTGGATGTTGTTAATTGCTGGAGCAATAATGGTTGTAACAATTTGGACTTCTAAAAAAGCAAAAACAGTAATAGAAACAGGGGTTAATTTATCTCGTCAAGGAGAAGGTCATGAAAAATTTCAGCCAAATTCTATGTCTAGAATTGTTGTTAGAGGAGCGATGGGATTGAACACAGGAATTAGTTATCTTTTTCCAAAGAAAATGCTAACTTTTATTGATTCTAAATTTCAAAAACCTGTAATCGAATTATCAAAAAATAAATCGTACGAAATGCCAGCTTTTGATTTAATTAGAGCTTCAGTTAACTTAATTGTTGCAGGAATATTAATTTCTATAGGTACTTCTTTAAAACTACCATTATCTACAACATATGTAACTTTTATGGTTGCAATGGGAGCTTCTTTAGCGGATAGAGCATGGGGAAGAGAAAGCGCTGTGTACAGAGTTGCTGGTGTATTAAATGTAATTGGTGGTTGGTTTATGACCGCGATAGTTGCTTTTGTTGCTTCGGCTACTGTAGCATATTTAATCAATTTAGGCGGTATTGTAATGGTTGGTGTATTGCTATTATTGGTTTTCGGAATTATTGCAAGAAGCTATATTAAACTTGCAAAGAAATCTCAAGAAGAAAAGAAACAGGTATACATAGAAAGAGCTGAGTTAATTACTATTAATGGCGTAATTGAAGAAAGCTCAGATCATATTTCAGAAGTTGCTTCTCGTGTAAACAAATTATACACCAATGTTGTTGATGATTTGGCAAAACACGATTTGAATAAATTGCGTAAAACCGATAAACATGTTGGTAAATTAAACGATGAAATAGATGACTTAAAAGACGGAGTATTTTATTTTATTAAATCGTTAGATGAAACATCTGTACAAGCAAGTAGGTTTTATATTTTAGTATTAGGATATTTGCAAGATGTTGCACAATCTATTAGTTATATTTCTAGAGCAAGTTTTAAACATGTAAATAACAACCATAAAAATCTTAAAAAAGGACAGTTAAAGGATTTAAAAGAAATTGACAATCAATTAACAGACTTATTAGATAAAGTAAGTGATGTTTTTGAAAACAGAACTTTTGATCGTTTAGATGGTATTTTAATTGAAAAACAAGAATTATTAAACGATGTTTCTGAATCCATTGAAAAACAAGTAGCTAGAATTAGAACAGATGAAACAAGTCCTAAAAATACTACATTGTATTTTAGTATTTTATTAGAAACTAAAGATTTGGTTGGTGCATTATTAAACTTATTGCAAACCTATCAAGAGTTTCATTTATCTACAAAAGAGATAGAAGAGCTTTAAGAAAGGCTAAATTAGTTAAAAAAACCGAGTAGATACTCGGTTTTTTTATGCGATAAACTTAAGATTCTAAAGACAACAAAACCATTCTCAACTCCATAAAAGTAAAACTTTTATGTACTTTTTCTTTAAGCTCTGTTAAGTTTTTAAACTCAGTTTCTTCAATAGCTTTTATAATTTTTTTATAGCGTTTTAGTGCAATCAATTCTAAAATATCAATTTCTCCAGACGGAATATAACTTGCCAAATGACTTTCAACGGTTCCAGAAGTTAAACTACGTTCTTTGGCAATTTCTTTTACAGACAATCCGCTTTTAAACAATTCAAAAGAAATTTGCTTTGTTGGTTTTTTATCTTCTCTTTTTTGTTGATTTAAATGATTGATTCCGTTTTCTTTACAATAGTTTGTAATTAATTCTAAAATTTCTTCGCCATATTTTTGAACACGAATTTTCCCCATTCCGTTTATTTTCAACAATTCTTTTTCAGTTCTAGGAAGTTCATCACAGAGCAAGTATAAGGTTTCTTGGGTGAAAATCTGAAAATGCGGAATGTTTTCTGCTTTGGCAATAGCATCTCTCAATTCTCGTAATTTTAACGCAATAATTGGGTCTCTTTTAGAAGCAACTTTTTTCTTTTTTGGTTTTTCAACATTTTGTAAAACTGCGTTTGCTCTAACTTGTAAATACGCTTTCGTTTTAAAACCCTCTGTCATTTTTTTAAGAGCGAATACTTTTTCGGTGAGTACTTCTTGTAGCGAATCAAACTGTTTTTCAAAATCTTTTTTTACTGCTTTGTTATCAGAAGAAAAAGAAATTTTTGACAACGGTTGCACAATATTTTTAATGGTTTGTGTTAAAAAGTAATCAACTGCTTTTGTAAATCGTTCTTGAATTAAAGAACTGTTTTCTGGTAAAATTGCTTCTTCTGAAACGGTTTTTAACTGAATTTTAAACCCGTTTGCAATTTTCATCAACGATACAATTCCATTGTCTTTTATCATTTGTAGATGCTCAATTACTTCACCTTTTATGCTGGTTCTATTTTTATAAAAAATGTCAATCAATCGAGTAGTTGGATATAAAAATCGTTGATAATCAAAAAGTTCTGAAATCAAATTGAGCTGAAATTGTTTTTCAGAGGCGATTAATATTTTTTCATCAGGATGATTTTCTTCCACGCTTTTATTAAACGAACCTACTTTTTCATCATTGATAATTGCGTTGCTGCTAATTTTTGTTTTCAGCACAATTCCTTCCAACGAAGTACATCTACTTAGCGCAACATAGGTTTGTCCGTGTGCAAAAGAGGCTTCAGCGTCAATAATTGCTTTTTCAAATGTTAAACCTTGACTTTTATGGATGGTTATTGCCCAAGCCAAACGCAACGGAATTTGAGAAAACGAACCTGTAATGTCTTCTTTTATTTCTTTGGTTTCTTCGTTGATGGCATAATTGATGTTTTCCCAAGTTTCTTTTTCGGTAACAATTTCATCTGTTTCGTTGGCGCATTGCACCGTAACGGTTTCTTTAGAAATGTCTGTAACAATTCCAATTTTTCCGTTGTAATATCTTTTTTCTTGCGAGGAATCGTTTTTGATAAACATTACTTGTGCACCAACTTTTAATGCTAGTTTTTCATCATTCGGAAAAGAATTTTCGTTGAATTTTCCAGAAACATCGGCTTTAAAAAAAAAAGTTTTTGTTTTCAACTTTTCAAGTTCTAAATTGTTGATGGCATTTGCTCTGTTATTATGCGTTGTTAAGGTGATAAATCCAGCGTCTTTTTTCGGAGAAAAAGTTGGATTGTAACGTTCGTTTAATGTCTGTGCTGATTCATCAGACAATACATCATTTCTGATTTCATTTAAAATTTTGATGAAATCTTCGTTTTTTTGACGGTAAATATGTTTCAATTCTATAGAAACCACATTGGCTTCTTGATAGGCTTTTGAGCTAAAAAAATAAACTGTTTTATAATGCTGTTGTAGCAAACTCCATTCGTTTGGTTTTACAACTGGCGCCAATTGTTGTAAGTCTCCAATCATTAAAACTTGCGCGCCACCAAACACTTTATTTCGGTTTTTATAGCGACGCATTACTTGGTCAATTCCGTCTAACAAATCGGCTCTAACCATACTTATTTCATCAATAATTATTAAATCTAACGATTTGATAATATCAATTTTTGTTCTAGAAAATTTACGCTGTTGATTAGACGTATTTGCAATTTGATTTGGTAAAATTGGACCAAAAGGCATTTGAAAAAACGAATGAATAGTAACGCCTTTTGCATTGATTGCTGCAACACCCGTTGGTGCAACCACCACCATTCTTTTTAAAGATTCGTTTTTAATTTGATGTAAAAAAGTAGTTTTCCCTGTTCCTGCTTTTCCAGTGATAAATAAATTTCGATCTGTCTTTTCTATAAAATCTAAAGCAAGTTCTAATTCTTGATTTTTTGACATGATAGCGTTTTTGTTGCAAGATAAACAATCAAAAAAAGAGTTTATAAAAAACTCAAGAGTTTTTTATAAACTTATACTCTTATTTTGTGAGATTTTCAGCAATAAGTTTAGGTGTTATTGTGTACCGTTTTTTTCTGGATATATTTTCTTTTGGTCTTTATTAGTTTGTATCTAAGATCATCATAAAATAAACTGATTAGTAAAATAAAAGCACCAAAAATTAAGGTGTTTAATTTAAAATCTAGTTTAGAATATAAAAAACCACCAAATAATCCACCGGCAAAAAAGAAAGAAATAATATAAATCCGTAGCTTGATGTTTGCTTTAAGTTTCTCTCTATTTGGATGCAATTTCGGAAAAAACAATTGAGAAAGATCAATCCCTAAATCAGTAAATAGTCCAGTTAAATGTGTTGTTCTTACAACAGCATTTGAAATTTTGGTAACAAAAGAGTTTTGAATTCCCATTGCAAAAAGCAGGAAGCAGATGATTAAATTTGGATATTTTACCTGGGTGATATTGCTTAAGATACCAATTGAAATTAAAATTAGACTTTCAATTATTGTTGGTAAAAGAAAAATATTAAATCGTTTGTTTTTTCTAAATTTTTCAATTAGAAAACTAGATGAAAATGAACCAAAAAGAAATGAAAAAATATAAAGGAAATAGATAGTTCCTTTCCAAAAATTAAAATCGGCAACATCATATATAAATAAAGCGAAATGACCTGTTACATTTGTAGTTAATTGACTAAAAGCTAAAAACCCTGTGACATTTACAATTCCAGCCACAAAAGACAGCACAACAGCAATTTGCAAATTTTGTTTTAAAGTTCTGTTTTTGCCTTGATGTCTAAACATGCTTTTTCCATTTAAGTTGGTTGTTTAAATTGTACATGATGTAATTCCTACTAAATGTAGCTATAAATAGATTTAGAAGCAAACAAAACCAAACAAGAATTCATAAAAAATCCCAAGCAATTTGCTCAGGATTATTTATATCTAAAAAATATAAATTTCTAACAATCTATTATTACATTTCCAGTGCTTTCTTAATATCATTATCCATCAATAATTCTACCGGGTTTTCTAATGCTTCTTTTACAGCGACTAAAAATCCAACAGATTCACGTCCGTCAATAATTCTGTGATCGTAAGACAACGCCACATACATTATTGGCTGAATCACCACTTGTCCATTAACAGCCATTGGTCTGTTTACAATGTTGTGCATTCCTAAAATTCCACTTTGTGGAGGATTGATAATTGGTGTAGATAACATAGAACCAAAAATTCCACCATTTGTAACGGTAAACGTTCCGCCTGTCATTTCATCAATCGTTATTTGTCCGTCTCTAGCTCTTAAAGCCAAGCGTTTTACTTCAGATTCTACACCTCTAAAAGATAAGTTTTCTGCATTTCTAATCACAGGAACCATCAATCCTTTTGGTCCAGAAACAGCAATAGAAATATCTTGAAAATCGTGTTTGATTTGAAAATCTCCATCAATCATAGAATTGACATCAGGATACATTTTTAACGCTCTTACAATCGCTAAGGTAAAGAAAGACATAAAACCTAAGCCAACGCCGTGTTTTGCTTTAAAATCTTCTTTGTACTGAGAACGTAAATCAAAAATTGGTTGCATGTTTACTTCGTTAAACGTAGTTAACATTGCAGTTTCACTTTTTACAGCAACCAAACGTTCAGCAACTTTTCTACGTAACATAGACATTTTTTTACGTTCTGTTCCTCTAGAGCCGTTTGAAGGTTGAGTTCCCATTGAGGGTACTGCATTTACAGCATCATCTTTGGTAATTCTACCCGCTTTTCCAGTTCCGCTTACAGAAGCTGCATCGATTCCTTTTTCGGCCAATACTTTTTTAGCCGCAGGAGAAGCTGTTCCGGTTGCATACGTTGTTGCTTTTGGTACTTCTTTTACTTCAGCTTTCTTTTCTACTTTTGGCGCTTCGCTGCTTACTGAAGATTGCTCACTGCCAACTGGTTTCTCTGCACTTGTATCGATTAAGCAAACCACTTCGCCAACAGCAACGGCATCGCCTTCTTCTGCTTTTAACGTAATAATTCCGCTTTCTTCCGCAGGCAATTCTAAAGTTGCTTTGTCAGAATCTACTTCTGCAATTGGTTGGTCTTTTTCAACATAATCACCATCTTCAACTAACCAAGTTGCTATTTCTACTTCTGTAATTGATTCTCCCGGAGAAGGAACTTTCATTTCTAAAATCATGTCTATAATTTTATTTTTTATCTAAATTTCTTTATTTTTTAATCAAAAACTTTGTCTAAAACTTTTTGCTGTCTCTTTTTAAAACGTGCGCTAGAACCAGCGGCAGGAACTGCATGGTATTCTCTAGAAGCAACTTCTAATTGTAACTTCGGAAAACGCTCTAGCATATAACTCCAAGCGCCCATATTCTTTGGTTCTTCTTGCGCCCAAACAAAACGTTCTGCGGTTGGATAAGTTGCGATTACATTTCCTAATTGTTCTTCATGCAACGGAAATAATTGTTCTATTCTTACCAGTGCAATGTCGTTTCTTTCTAATTTTTCTCTTTCTGCAAGTAAATCATAATAAAATTTACCCATACAAAATACTACTTTTTTTATTTTTGATTTATCAACCAAATGATCGTCAATAACTTCTTGAAAAGTTCCGTTTGCAAAATCCTCAAGAGGATTCATGGCTTTTGGGTGACGCAATAAACTTTTTGGTGTAAAAACAATTAATGGTTTTCTGTAATTCCGTTTCATTTGTCTGCGTAAAATATGATACATATTTGCAGGCGTTGTGCAATTTGCAACAGTCATATTATCAATTGCGCATAATTGTAAATAACGTTCTATTCTTGCAGATGAATGTTCAGAACCTTGCCCCTCATATCCGTGAGGTAATAAAATAACGATTCCGTTTTGTAATTTCCATTTGTCTTCAGAAGCAGAAAT
The DNA here is from genome assembly GCF_030444335.1 of Polaribacter huanghezhanensis. Classification (NCBI taxonomy): domain Bacteria; kingdom Pseudomonadati; phylum Bacteroidota; class Flavobacteriia; order Flavobacteriales; family Flavobacteriaceae; genus Polaribacter; species Polaribacter huanghezhanensis. The sequence continues at coordinate 1,060,746 of NZ_CP128595.1, forward strand.
ATATTGATCAAAAATAATTTGTGCTCCGTTAGAGAAATCTCCAAACTGTGCTTCCCAAATTGTTAAACAATTTGGAAATGCCATTGAGTAACCATAATCAAATCCCAACACACCGTATTCTGATAAGTGAGAATTGTAAATGGTCATATTTCCTTTATTTTCAGGATTGGTATTTAGTAGATTGATTCTTTCTTCAGTAACTTCATCACGTAAAATGGCGTGTCTGTGCGAAAAAGTTCCACGTTCTACATCTTGACCAGAAATACGGACGTTAAATCCTTCTTCTAGCAAAGAGCCATAGGCTAGCGTTTCTGCCATTCCCCAATCTAATTCATTAGATTCGAAAACCATTTTCTCTCTTCCTTTTAAAATACGTTCAGCTTTTCTAACAAATTTTACGTTTTCTGGAACTGTAGAAACAATTTTAGCAATGTTTTTTAATTTTTCTGTAGCATAAGTAGTATCAACAGAGGCTAACATTGCTTCTTTTCCATGACGTAGAAAACCTTTCCACGTAGTTTTCATAAACTCTCTTACTTTAGAGGTTGTGTCTTGTTTTGCTTTGTCAAACTCAACTTCTAACATTGATTTAAACTCGTCTGTAATTTGAGTTAAATATTCATTTGTGATAGTTCCTTCTGTTAACAATTGATTTGCATAAAGATCTTTTAAATTTTTATGTTTTGCAATTGCTTTGTATAATTTTGGTTGTGTAAAACGAGGTTCGTCACCTTCGTTATGACCGTATTTTCTATATCCTAAAAGGTCAATAAAAACATCCTTATTGAATTTCATTCTATATTCAATAGCAATTTCCATTGCATGACAAACTGCTTCTACATCATCTGCATTTACATGTAAAACTGGAGATAATGTTACTTTTGCAACATCGGTACAATAGGTGCTTGATCTTGCATCTAAATAATTTGTTGTAAAACCAACTTGATTGTTGACTACCACATGAACAGTTCCGCCAGTTTTATAACCGTTTAACTGTGCCATTTGTGTTACTTCGTATACAATTCCTTGTCCAGCAATCGCAGCATCACCGTGAATAATGATTGGTAATATTTTAGAATTATCTCCTTTATATTTTTTATCAATTTTAGCGCGGGTAATTCCTTCAGCAACAGCACCAACAGTCTCTAAATGCGATGGATTTGGTACTAAGTTCATTTTAATACTTTGTCCGTTTTTATATGTTTTACTTAGGGTTAATCCTAAATGATACTTGACATCGCCATCTAAATCCTCATCTTCAAAATCTTTTCCTTCAAACTCGTTAAATAATTCTCTAACTGGTTTTTTAAAAATATTTACCAAGGTGTTTAAACGGCCACGATGTGCCATTCCAAGAACACATTCTTTAACACCGTAGTTTTCTGCTGCAGATCTAAGTAGTACACTTAATCCTGGAATCAAAGCTTCTCCTCCTTCTAAAGAAAAACGTTTTTGCCCTACATATTTGGTTTGTAAAAAGGTTTCGAAACCAACAGCTTGATTTACTTTTTGTAAAATGTATTTTTTAGAATCGACAGAATACGTTGGTAAATTACTGTTTTTGTTTAATCGGTCTTGCCACCATTTTAACTCTTCGGGGTTTCTTAAATACATAAATTCAACACCAATAGAATTGCAGTACACATTTTCTAAGTGTTCAATAATTTCAGTTAGAGTTCTAGGACCAATACCTAAAACATCACTTGCATTAAAAACAGTGTTTAAGTCGTTTTGTGATAAACCAAAATTTTCAAGCGCTAAAGTAGGAGTGTATTTTCTTCTTTCTCTAACCGGATTTGTTTTTGTAAACAAGTGCCCACGCGTTCTATACCCATTTATTAAATCGATGACTAAAAACTCTTTTCGAACTTCTTCAGGGATTTCTGAAGAAATCTCTACTTTATCTGTAAAAGAGTACTTCTCATTTGCTAAATCATAACCTTGAAAAAAACTTCTCCAACTCGGTTCAACTACATCTGGATTTTTTAAATACTGTTCATATAAATCTCCAATAAAACCTGTATGTGCCGCATTTAAGAACGAAAACTTGTCCATATATTTATTTAATACTTTGGGTATAATAATATAACTAATACAAAAATACAACTTTTGCTAAAAATGAGCTTTCTTTTTTTAATTTATTGAATGAATATTTCTTTGTTTTTTCTTGAAAAAAATTTGGCGGTTTTTTAAAAAGATTTATATTTGCACTCGCAAAACTTTTAGTCTTGCAAACTCCTCCTTAGCTCAGTTGGTTAGAGCATCTGACTGTTAATCAGAGGGTCCTAGGTTCGAGCCCTAGAGGAGGAGCAAAAAAGCCTTAACATATAGTTAAGGCTTTTTTATTTTTGTACGCTAAAAATCAAATAGTTATCTGTCTATCTATTTGTTGATCTAATGAAATAAAGGTTTCTGTTCTTGCAACACCCTTTATTTTTTGAATATCTTGATTTAATAAATGCATTAAATCCTCATTATTTTTACACAATATTTTAATAAAAATGGCGTAATTACCAGTAGTATAATGGCTTTCTACTATTTCAGGTATTTCCTCCAGTTTTTTAATTGCTGAAGTATACATACTGGCGGAATCTAAAAACACCCCCACAAAGGCTGTTGTTGAGTAGCCCAACGCTTTTGGGTTTAAGATCATTTTTGAACCAACTATCAGCTTAGATGCTTCAAGTTTTTTTAATCTTTGATGGATTGCGGCCCCAGAAATACCAACTTCTTTTGCAATGGTTAGAATGGGTGTACGAGCATCTTTAACTAAATTTTTGATAATGATTTTATCAATACCATCAATTTTGATTTTTGTTGACATTAATTAGTTGTTTTAAATGAGTTTGGTGGGGAAATGTAAATATAAAAAAATTAGGATATATAACTTATATCCTAATTTTTATTTAATTATTAAACTGTATGTGTTGTTTATGGTTTCATTTCAAAATCTTCCATAAATTTTGTTGTGTAGTTGCCCGAAAGATAATCAGGGTGTTCCATTAATTGTCTGTGAAACGGAATGGTTGTTTTTACACCTTCAATTACAAACTCATCTAAGGCTCTTTTCATTTTGTTAATTGCTTCTTCTCTAGTTTGAGCAGTTACAATTAATTTGGCAATCATAGAATCGTAGTTTGGCGGAATAGAATATCCAGCATATACATGTGTATCTATTCTAACTCCGTGCCCACCTGGCGCATGAAAGGTTGTTATTTTACCCGGCGCAGGTCTAAAGTTGTTGTAAGGATCTTCAGCATTTATTCTACATTCAATTGAGTGCATTTTTGGTAAATAGTTTTTACCTGAAACTGGAACACCAGCAGCAACCAAAATTTGTTCACGAATTAAATCGAAATCAATAACCTGTTCTGTGATTGGGTGCTCTACTTGAATCCGCGTATTCATTTCCATAAAATAGAAATTACGATGCTTATCAACCAAAAACTCAACGGTACCAGCGCCTTCATATTTTATATATTCAGCAGCTTTTACTGCAGCATCTCCCATTGCTAAACGCAATTCATCCGTCATAAAAGGAGAAGGAGTTTCTTCAGTTAATTTTTGATGACGACGTTGTACAGAACAATCTCTTTCTGATAAATGACACGCTTTACCAAACGAATCTCCAACAATTTGGATTTCGATATGTCTTGGCTCTTCAATTAATTTTTCTAAATACATTCCGTCATTTCCAAAAGCAGCTTTTGCTTCTTGTCTTGCAGAATCCCAAGCATCTTGTAAATCTTCTTCTTTCCAAACAGCACGCATTCCTTTTCCACCACCTCCAGCGGTAGCTTTTAGCATTACCGGAATACCAAACTCAAGCGCTAATTTTTTACACTCTTCAAAATCTTTTATGATTCCCTTTGATCCAGGAATACATGGAACACCAGCTGCAAGCATGGTTGCTTTTGCAGAGGCTTTATCTCCCATTTTATCAATCATATCACCAGTTGCGCCAATGAATTTAATTCCATGTTCTGCGCATAAGTTTGAAAACTTAGCATTTTCAGCTAAAAAACCATATCCAGGATGAATGGCATCTGCATTTGTAATTTCTGCAGCTGCAATTATATTTGACATTTTTAAGTAAGATTCATTACTTGGTGGAGGGCCAATACAAACTGCTTCGTCTGCAAATTTAACATGTAAACTTTCTGCGTCTGCAGTAGAATAAACCGCTACAGTTTTGATGCCCATCTCTTTACAAGTTCTAATTACACGTAATGCAATTTCACCTCTATTTGCTATTAATACTTTTTTAAACATACCTTTTGTATTAGTAATGTTCAATTGAACAGAATTGCTGAAACAAAACCTTCAATCGATATTAAATTATGATGGATCTACTAAAAATAATGGTTGATCAAATTCTACCGGCGTAGAATCATCAACTAATACTTTAACTATTTTTCCTGAAATTTCAGATTCAATTTCGTTAAATAATTTCATGGCTTCAATTACACAAACGGTGTCGCCAGAATGAATAGAATCTCCAACTTCTGCAAAATTTGGTTTGTCTGGAGAGGGTTTTCTGTAAAAAGTTCCGATAATTGGAGACTTAATTGTTACATAATTAGAATTTTCATCTGCACTTGCAGCGGGTGTAGCTTGCGCAGTAGCTTCAGTAATTACTGGAGCAGTAGCCTGCATTGGCATTTGTCCAACAGGATTCGCTTGCACAATCGTTGTTTCTGTTTTTTCAGAACCAGTTTTTATGGTGATTTTTATATCTTCCATTTCTAACTTTACTTCACTTGCACCAGATTTTGCTACAAATTTAATAAGATTTTGAATCTCTTTAATATCCATAATTCTTAAATTTTTAGTTGTTTGATTTTTATGAGTTATAAGCCCATTTTAAGTAGATAGCTCCCCATGTGAAACCACCACCAAATGCGGCAAAAATTATATTATCTCCTTTTTTTAATTGCTTTTCGTAATCGGCTAGTAATAATGGTAGAGTTCCAGAAGTTGTGTTTCCGTATTTATGAATATTCACCATTACTTTATCACTTTCTAAGCCAACTCTATTTGCAGTAGCTTCAATAATTCTATTGTTTGCTTGATGCGGTGCTAGCCACTGAATGTCGTCTTTTACTAAATTATTTCTAGTCAACATTTTTTCTGCAACATCTGCCATGTTAGAAACTGCAAATTTAAACACAGTTCTTCCTTCTTGATGTACCGTGTGTTGTTTGTTTTTTAAAGTTTCTTCTGATGCTGGTAATAGTGAGCCACCTGCATCAATTTTTAAAAATTCTCTACCATTTCCATCGCTTCTAAGATATTCATCTTGCAAACCAAGTCCTTCGTTATTTGGTTCAAATAAAACAGCTCCGGCACCATCACCAAAAATGATACATGTTGCTCTGTCTGTATAATCTATAATTGAAGACATTTTATCACCACCAATAAGCAAAACATTTTTATATCGACCAGATTCTATATAGCTAGAAGCGGTAGACATACCATATAAAAAACTTGAACAAGCGGCTTGCAAATCAAAAGAAAAGGCATTCGTTGCGCCAATTTTTGTTGCTACAAAAGCAGCTGTTGATGCTACTGGTAAATCTGGAGTAGCTGTTGCTACAATAACCAAATCTATGTCTAAAGGATTTTTATTGGATTTTTTTAGTAGGTTTTCTGCGGCTTTAATAGCCATATAAGAGGTTCCTTTTCCTTCTCCTTTTAGTATTCTTCTTTCTTTAATACCAGTTCTTGATGTTATCCATTCATCGTTGGTATCTACCATTGTTTCTAACTCTTTATTGGTTAGAATATAGTCAGGAACATATTTTCCTACTGCTGTAATCGCTGCAGTTATTTTTGTCATATTTTACCTTAATTATTAGAAGGAAACTTTAAAAGTATTATTCAAAGGAATGAAAATTATTTTACATTTTTGAGTAAAAAAGCTCAAAAAGCATTTGAATTTAGTTAAAAAACAAAAAAAACTCTCAAAAATAGAGAGTTTTGTGTGTTTTATAATAAGTCTATTATGCTTCTGCAGCTGCAGATTCTAATACAACTTGACCTCTGTAGTATAATTTACCTTCGTGCCAATGTGCTCTGTGATATAAATGAGACTCACCAGTTGTAGAATCTACGGCAATTTGAGGAACGCTAGCTTTGTAATGAGTTCTTCTCTTATCTCTTCTAGTTTTCGATATTTTTCTCTTTGGATGTGCCATTTTATGTCTTTTTTTCTGTTATTAAACTTTTTAATTTATCCCATCTTGGGTCTACATTTTCTGTAGTTTTTACTTCTTTTACTCTTAATTTCTCTAACTTCTTTAATGCTTCTGATTCCATTGAGCCATCTAAAACTTTTGGATGAACTCTTTTTGTTGGCACTGATAATACAATCATTTCATAAATGTATTGCGCAACATTTAATTGAAATTCTGAATACGGAAGAATTAATATTTCTTCATTATCATCATTGAATTCTTCTCCAAATTTTACAATTAACTGTAACTCAGTTTCTATTTCTTGATCAAAAGGTTCTCCACTAACATCACACAGTACATTAATTGTGCCTTGTGCATTAAAAGATAAGTTTAACAAGGTGTTTTTCTTCTCTAATGTTAAAGCTACATTTATGTTAGCGTCAAAAAATTCATCAAAATTATAAGCGTCAAAGAACGTTTTTCCAATTTGATATTCAAACAAATGACTTTCTTCTTTTAATCCTACGTATTGGATATTAAATTGTTTCAAGTCTTTCATCTACAAAATCAATTTGAGCGTGCAAAGATATAAAAAAATGTTTTATTAAATAAAGAATCTTTAAAAAAGAAATTTATCTTATTTATTTCAATTCAAGCACATTAACAGTTAAGTTATTGTACTCTTTTCTTTTTCTGTAAATTTCGATTGCTGTAAAAAGAGCTTCTTTAAATGATGTGTGATTTGCTTCGTTTTTTCCAGCGATTTCAAATGCTGTTCCGTGATCTGGCGACGTTCTTATTTTTGATAAACCAGCCGTGTAATTTACTCCGTTGCCAAAAGACAATGCTTTAAAAGGCGCTAAACCTTGATCGTGATACATGGCTAAAACGCCATCGAACTGCTTGTATGTGTTGGATCCGAAAAAACCATCTGCAGCATAAGGGCCAAAAACAATTTTACCAGATTCTTTTATTTCGTTAATGGTTGGTCTAATAATTTCATCATCTTCTTTGCCAATTACACCTTTATCTCCGCAATGTGGATTTAACCCAAGAATTGCAATCTTAGGCTTATTAATCCCAAAATCTTTTACCAAAGTAGCATGCATAATTTCTACTTTCTTTTTTATCAATTCTGGAGTAATTGTTTCAGAAATTTTAGAAATAGGAATATGACCTGTAACCAAGCCAACTCTTAAATTATCAGAAATTAAAATCATTAAACTTTCGCCTTCCAATTCATTTTCTAAATACTCTGTATGGCCCGGAAATTTAAAGTATTCTGATTGAATGTTTTCTTTGTTGATAGGAGCAGTTAATAAAACATCAATTGTGTTCTCTTTTAAGTGCTTTACTGCAGCTTCTAAAGATTTAAAAGCATATTCACCAGAAATCTTGGTAGCATTTCCTATTTCAAAAGTTACTTCTTCTTTCCATACATTTAATACATTAACTTTATTTTCAACTAGTTGTTTTATAGATGTAATGCTGTGTATTTGCGTTTCAGAATTTAATAGTTTTTTGTGGTATGAAAGACTTTTTGTTGATCCAAAAATTACTGGAGTACAAAAATCTAGCATTCTTTTATCTTCAAAAGTTTTTAAAATGATTTCAATTCCAATGCCATTTAAATCTCCAATTGATATTCCAATAACTATTTTTTCTAATTTATCCATCATTTATGATTCAATATTATTAGTTTTGATTCGTGCAAAAATAACGAAATAAAATTTAGAATCTATGTTTACTGGAATTATTGAAAGTCTAGGAGAAGTAAAACAAATCGTCAAAGAAAAAGACAATTTACATATAACGGTTAAGAGTAGTTTTACAAATGAATTAAAAGTAGATCAAAGCGTTGCACACAACGGTGTTTGTTTAACAGTTGTTGCTATAGATAATGATGAATATACAGTAACCGCAATTAAAGAAACAATTGATAAAACTGCAATTGGAGGTCTAGTTATTGGTGAAAAAGTAAATTTAGAAAGAGCTATGAAACTTGGTGATCGATTAGATGGTCATATTGTGCAGGGTCATGTAGATGAAACTGGAGTTTGCTCAACTATTTTAGAACAAAATGGAAGCACCGTTTTTACTTTTAAATACAACTCAAAAAGCAATAACTTAACCATTGAAAAAGGATCAATAACTATAAACGGAGTTAGTTTAACGGTTGTAAACTCTAAAGATTATGAGTTTAGTGTTGCTATAATTCCTTTTACAAAAGAACACACAACTTTTAATCAATTAAAAATAAGTGATAAGGTAAACTTAGAATTTGATGTACTTGGAAAATATGTTGTGAAACTAAATAGGTTAAAAAACTAATTCTTCTTTAGTTTTTTAACACCTAAAATTATTCCAGAAATAAATAAAAATAAAACACCTCCGTCAATTGGTAATCCAGGTGGTGGTGGTGGTGGGACTGGAGGTGGAGCCGCCTGTCCATATGTGAATGCTGTACAAAGGACAGCGACAAAAAGCAATATTTTAATTTGGTTCTTCACCTTGAATGGATTAAGATTATAAATTTTGATAAAACAACAATATTTATATCTTAAATATAGGGATTAAATTTGAATAAAATAGTGGACCCACCAGGGCTCGAACCTGGGACCCTCTGATTATGAGTCAGATGCTCTAACCAACTGAGCTATGGGTCCTACTAAAGTTTGGCAAAACTACTATCTTTTTTGAATTACACCAAACTAAAAATATAATTTCTTTACACGTTACGCGTCATTAATGCTTTTCCAAAGGCTAACAATCCGGTTTTTGCTTTATCAGATATATTTATATCATCTAAAAGAGCAAAAGCTTTTTTGCTATAGTTGATTATTTGGGCCTTCATATAAGTTGGTACTTGGTATTTGTCAAACACTTTTTTAACCAATGTTATTTTTTCATCACTATCTTCTAATTTAGATTGATAGAATTTGTTTAACAATTCTGCATCTTCTTTTGAAGCTAATTCTAATGCTTTTAAATACAAATAGGTCTTTTTATTTTCAATAATATCTCCGCCAACTTGTTTTCCAAAAGTTTCAGGATTTCCGTAAGTATCTAAATAATCATCTTGTAACTGAAAAGCGATCCCTAAGTTCAATCCAAAATCATATAAAATATCGGCATCTTTTTCGGTAGATTCACAAACAATTGCACCCATTTTTAAAGCGGCACCAATTAAAACCGATGTTTTTAAAGAAATCATTTGAATGTACTCTTCAATAGAAACATCATTTCTAGTTTCAAAATCGACATCTAATTGTTGTCCGTCACAAACTTCAATGGCCGTTTTACTAAACAATTTCGCTAGTTTTTGAAAAATGACTGGTGGATAATTTTCAAAATATTGATATGCTAAAATCAACATCGCGTCGCCAGATAATATTCCAGTATTGATATCCCATTTTTCATGCACAGTTTCTTTTCCTCTTCGCAATGGAGCATCATCCATAATATCGTCATGAACTAAAGTGAAATTATGAAACATTTCTACAGCATAAGCCGCAGGAAGTGCTTTTTTATACTCATCAGAAAACAAACTCGCCGCCATTAATGTTAAAACAGGACGAATCTTTTTACCGCCTAAACTTAAAATATAACGGATGGGTTCGTAGAGGTTTTTTGGCTCTTTAGTTAGGTTCTGAGCTTCTTTATATGCTAGAAATTCTTGCTGAAATTTTGATAAATCCAAAGTAATTATTTTAAAGAACAAATGTAGCAAAGATTTTACATTGTGAACTCCATTGTTAAATAATTATAAAAACTTTGGAAACTTTTATTGTTCTTAAAGTTTCCTGTTGTATATTTGCAACCAATTATGAAGGATAAAATATTACATAAAGCGGCTGAAATGTTTTTAAATCTAGGGTTTAAGAGTGTTACGATGGATGATATTGCACATGAATTGGGTGTTTCTAAAAAAACAATTTATACTCATTTTAGCAATAAAACAGCGTTGATAAAAGAAGTAACCGACGCTGTTTTTGAAATTGTATGTACTGGAATTAATGTTATTTGTAGTAAAGAAAATAACCCGATAGATGAATTGTTTGAAATAAAACAGTTTTCTATGGAGTATTTAAAGAACGAAAAAACATCTCCACAATATCAATTACAAAAATACTATCCAAAAATTTACGCAACATTAAAAAGCAAACAATTTGATATAATGCAAGACTGTGTTGTAGAAAATTTAAAACGAGGTGTAAAATTAGGTTTTTATCGAGACACAATTGATGTTGATTTTATTTCAAGAATTTATTTTCATGGAATAATTGGACTAAAAGACATTGAGCTGTTTCCGTTAACGCAATTTTCTATGAATAATATAATGGGCTTCTATTTAGAATATCATTTAAGAGGAATTTGTACAGAAAAAGGAATTCATAAATTAAACGAAGTTATAACAAACAATCAACCTGAAAAAAATGCAAAATAAAGTATTATTATTTTTTAGTTTATGTTTTATAGGCTTAGGTTTCTCGCAAGAAAAAACGAAAGGATTTTCTTTAAAAGAAGCTGTATATTTTGCCATAAAAAACAACTACAATGTAAAAACAGCACAGAATGACGTGTTGGCGGCAAAAGAAAAAAAATGGGAAACCACTACAATTGGTTTGCCGAAAATTAGCGCAAAAGTAGATTACCAAAACTTTTTAAAACAAGTAACAACGCTATTACCAGCCGAAATAACTGGAGGAACTCCAGGGACATTTGTGCCTGTAACTTTTGGTACAAAGCAAAACGTAAATGCAGCAATTACCTTAAATCAATTAATTTTTGATGGCTCGTATATTGTTGGATTGCAATCTGCAAAAACCTATTTAAATATCTCTAAACAAGCAAAAGAGAAAACAGAATTAAGCGTTAGAGAAGCCGTAATTAATGCTTATGGAAATGTGTTAATTGCAGAAAAAAGCATCGAAATTTTGAAGAGAAATTTAGTGACATTAGAAAAAACACTTTCTGATACTCAAAAAATTTACAAAAACGGACTGACAGAAGAAGAAGATGTAGAGCAATTACAAATTACGTTAACTACGGTAAAAAATCAGTTAAATAAAACCATCAGATTAAGAGATATTGGCTATAAAATGCTAAATATTTCTATGGGAAATTTAATTGATGAAAAGATTGTATTAACAGATAATTTAGATTCTTTAATCTTAGGAAGTATCGATTTAAGCTTATTGGCTAAAAACTTTAATGTAGCAAATCATATCGATTATAAAATTGCAGAAAACAACAAGGAAGGAAATAGATTACTGGTGCTTTTAGAAAAATCAAAAGTATTACCCTCTTTAAGTGCATTTGTGAATTACGGGTATGCAGGAAATGCAGATTCTTTCGATTTTTTTCAAAGCAATCAGCAATGGTATAACTCATCATTACTTGGCGTTAGTTTAAAAATTCCAATTTTTAGTAGTTTTGAAAGAAGATCAAAAACAAGACAGGCTCAATTTGAATACGATAATTCAGACATTCAATTATTTGAAATGAAAGAGCAATTAAATTTACAATCTGCAGCAGCAAAAAGTGATTATAAGTTTAGTATTGAACAATATCAATCAGCAAAACAAAATTTAGAGTTGGCGCAAAGAATAGAGAAAAAACAACAAGTAAAATTCTTTGAAGGCGTTTCTACAAGTTTCGAATTGTCGCAAGCTCAAAATCAATTATACACACAACAACAAAATTATGTGCAATCTATGCTAGAAGTAATTGCTAAAAAAGCAGCATTAGAAAATGCATTAAACATTCCATTAAACAAGTAATCAACTATTATGAAAAATATATATTTAATCTTAGCAAGCACTATTGTTTTAGCATCGTGTGGTAGTAAAAAAGAAAAATCGGTAGAAGCTGTTATTTCTAAAGGAAACTTAGAAGAAATTAGAGTTAAGAAAACAGAAGTAGAGCTAAAACAGCAATTGATTTCAGATCAATTAGATTCTTTAAATGTTGCGATTTCTAAACTAGATACCATTAAAAAATTACCTTTAGTAACTACATTTATTACTAAAACTGTAGAATTTAATCACTATTTAGAATTGCAAGGAAATGTGAGTACAAAGCAAAATATTTTGGTGTATCCAGAAATGCCTGGAATTTTAGAAAACGTTTTAGTAAAAGAAGGAACTTCTGTTAAAAAAGGAGACGTTTTAGCGAAGATAAATGATGGCGGGTTAAGTCAACAATTAGCACAAGCAGAAACACAATTGCAATTAGCAAAAACAACGTTTGATAGACAAGAGCGTTTGTGGAATCAAAAAATTGGTTCTGAAATGCAGTATTTACAAGCAAAAGCTTCATATCAGTCGCAAACTAATGTGGTAAAACAATTAAAAGATCAATTAGAAAAAACAGTAATTGTTGCGCCTTTTGATGGAGTAATTGATGAAGTTTTTAAAGAAAAAGGAAGCGTTGTTTCTCCTGGGCCAGGATCAGAAATTTTTAGAATCATCAACCTTTCTAATATGTATATTGAAGCCGAAGTGCCAGAAAGTTATATTCCTTTTATTAAAAAAGGAAAATCGGTTGAAGTGTATTTTCCTGTTTTAGGAGAAACATTACACACCAAAGTTAGACAAGTGGGTAATTATATCAACCCAAATAACAGATCGTTTAAAGTAGAAATTGATGTTCCAAATGTAGGAAATCATATCAAACCAAATTTAACAGCCAAGTTAAAGATTAACGATTATACAAATAAAGAGTCTTTTTTAATTCCGCAAAGCATCATTTCAGAAAATGCAAACGGAGATCAATATGTATATGTTGTGGAAAATAGTAACGCAAATAATGAAGGAGTTGCAAAACGTCGAATAATTAAGACAGGAAGAACTCAGGGCGATATTATTGAAGTTGTTAAAGGAATTAAAAGCAACGTGCAAATTATTAAAGAAGGAGCAAGGAGTGTAAAAGAAGGACAAACAGTTAAGGTAATTAAATACTAAGCAAATCGATGTCAGAAAAAAACAAAAAAATAGATAAAGAATTTGGTTTTTCGTCTTGGGCAATTTCCAATAAAACAACCATGTATGTGGTAATGTTGGTTATTTTTTACTTAGGTATTTCAGCATTTTTTGATATGCCAAGAGAAAGTTTCCCAGAAATTAAAGAAACCAAAATATATGTCAGTTCTGTATATCCAGGAAATACCGCAGAAGATATCGAAAAATTAATTACAGATCCGTTAGAAGACAAACTAAAAACGGTAAGTAACGTAATAAAAATTACATCAACATCTCAAGAAGATTACTCTATGGTTATTGTAGAGTTTGATGAAAATATTACAGTAGATCAAGCAAAACAAAAGATAAAAGACGAAATAGATTCTGAAACTTCAGGAGAAGATTGGCCAACATTTAACGGTGCAAAAGTAGAACCAAATGTGTTTGCGCTAAGTATGAGTGAAGAAATGCCCATCTTAAATATTAATATTTCTGGTGATTACCCTGTAGGTAAACTAAAAGAGTTTGGTGAATATTTACAAGACGAAATAGAAAACTTGCAAGAAATTAAACAAGTAGATATTCGTGGAGTTCAAGATAAAGAGGTAGAAATTGCTGTTGATATTTACAAAATGATGGCGGCAAAAGTAAGCTTTAACGATATTATAAATACGATAAAAGGAGGAAATGTAACCATGTCTGCGGGGAACTTAATTACAAGTGGACAAAGGCGTACTATTAGAATTTTAGGAGAAATTGAAAGTCCAAAAGAGTTAGAAAATTTTGTAGTAAAATCAGAAAACAACAATCCTATTTATTTAAAAGATGTTGCCACGGTTTCTTTTAAAGAAAAAGACAGAACCACCTACGCAAGAGATTCTGGAAATCGTGTGGTGATGTTAGATGTTAAAAAACGTGCAGGAACAAATATGGTTGCCGCTACAGAACAAATAAAAGTAATTGTAGCCAATACTATAAAAAATGTCTTTCCACAAGATTTAAAAGTAACCATTGCAAATGACCAATCAGCTACTACAATTTCAGCGGTAGATGATTTGGTAAACAATATTATTTTCGGTGTTATTTTAGTAGTAACCGTTTTAATGTTTTTCTTAGGATTTAAAAATGCTGTTTTTGTTGGTTTTGCAATACCGATGTCCATGTTTATGTCCTTATTAATCTTGAACTCTCTTGGCTATACATTAAACACCATGATTCTTTTCGGATTAATTATGGGACTCGGAATGTTGGTTGATAACGGAATTGTAGTGGTAGAAAACGTATATCGTTTAATGGATGAAGAAGGCATGAGTAGAACCGAAGCCGCTAAAAAAGGAATTGGAGAAATTGCATTTCCTATTATCATTTCTACAGCAACAACGGTAGCGGCGTTTATTCCTTTAGGTTTATGGCCAGGAGTTATGGGAGAATTTATGAAATTGTTACCAATAACGTTATCTACTGTTTTGGGTTCATCATTATTTGTGGCAATCTTTTTCAACTCTGTTTTGGTCTCAGACTTTATGAGTGTAGAAGATAAAAACATGCCGTTAAAACAGATTATTAAAACCACAAGTATTATTGCATGTATTGGGATATTAATTTTAATTTTTGGAGGAACTTATAGAGCTTTAGGAAGTCTTATGATTTTTACTGCAATTATGTTGTGGGTTTATCGATTGTTCTTAAGAAAATGGGCAAATTCGTTTCAAACAAAGACGTTACCACGTTTAGAAAATTGGTATGAAAGGAGTTTACGTAAAGCATTAAAAGGAAGCGCACCGTATTGGTTGATTGGAGGAACGTTTTTGTTATTAATTGTAGCTTTTGTGGCGTTTGGTGCTTCTTTAGGAATGCAAAGAACCAAAGTAGAATTTTTCCCAGATAATAAGCCAAATCAAATTATAGTGTATATCGAATATCCGCAAGGAACCGATATTGAAAAAACAAATGTAATTACAAAAGAGATTGAAGCAAAAGTATATGCTGTTTTAAATGATAAACAATATATGGATGGCGACTACAATTTTCTGGTAGAAAGTGCTGTTTCTCAAGTTGGTGAAGGAGCTGGGAATCCGCAAGCAGATGGCGGCTCTTCGGCAGAAATGCCACACAAAGGTAAAATTACCGCTTCTATGCGTCAATTTAAATATAGAAGAGGTGCAGACAGCGAGTTGTTAAGACAAAAAGTACAAAAAGCATTGGTTGGCATTTATCCTGGAGTTTTAATTTCTGTAGAAAAAGATGCAAATGGGCCACCAGCTGGATCTCCAATTAATATTGAAATTGAAGGAAGTGATTACAATGAATTAATTGCAACTGCAGAAAGAATGCGTGATTTTATCAATACAAAAAGTATTGCGGGAATTGACGAATTAAAAATCGATGTAAACAAAGACAAACCAGGAATGCAAGTGCTTGTTGATAGAAAAAAAGCAGGAGAATTAGGAGTAAGCACATCACAAGTTGGTCAACAAATTCGTACTTCTATTTTTGGATCAAAAGCTGGGGTTTATAAAGAGGCTGGCGATGATTTTGATATCTATGTTCGTTTTAACAAAGAAAATAGATACAATACAAGTGCTATTTTTAATCAGAAAATAACATTTAGAGATAATTCTGGTAAAGTAAAAGAAATTCCGGTTTCTACATTGGCAAAACACACCAATAACTCTGGTTTTAGCGCTATCAAACACAACGACACAAAACGTGTGGTTACGGTCTATTCAGCATTATCTCCAGGATATACAGATGCAGCAGCAATTGTAAGTCAAGTTCAAAAAGAAATGAAATCTTTTCATAATTTACCAAAAGGAATTAAGATCGATTATACAGGGCAAATTGAAGAGCAAAACAAACAAATGTCTTTCTTAATGGGAGCATTAATTACAGGTCTAGGATTAATTTTCTTCATCTTAATTTTCCAATTTAACTCTGTCTCAAGACCAACAATTATTATGTTGGCAATCTTTTTAAGCTTTATTGGAGTTTTTGGAGGATTAGTTATTACTGGAGCATCTTTTGTAATTATGATGACCATGATGGGAATTATATCGCTCGCCGGAATTGTCGTAAACAATGGTGTTGTATTGTTAGATTATGCACAGCTATTGATCGATAGGAAAAAGGCAGAGTTAGGATTGGATGAAAAAGAATTTTTAGAAGAGAATGATTTGTTTGAAAGTATTGTAAGAGCTGGTAAAGCACGTTTGCGTCCGGTATTATTAACAGCGATTACAACTATCTTGGGACTGGTACCTTTAGCAATCGGATTTAACATTAACTTCTTTACATTATTTAGCGATTTTAATCCCAATATATATATGGGAGGAGACAATGTTGTGTTCTGGGGACCATTAGCATGGACAGTTATTTACGGTCTTTTAATAGCAACATTTTTAACATTAATAGTAGTGCCAATTCTATTTTACTTAGTCACAAAATTTAAAATGTGGTTGCGTTTAAAAATGGCATAACAGTTCGTTTTAATAGTTGAGAAAGGCTGAGGAGAATAACCTCAGCCTTTTTTATTTCTGGTAATTATTAATTATTTATTTTTGAATAGCAAAAGCACTATTTTTTATGAATGAACAAAAATATTTTTCAATTGAAGAAATCAAAAGGAAATTAGAAAGATACTGTGTCTATCAAGATCGTTGTCATAAAGAAATTGAAACAAAACTAAGAGAGTTCATCCTAATTGAAGAAGCAAAAAATCAAATAATTTTGCATTTGATGGAACATGATTTTTTAAATGAAGAACGCTTTTCTAAAAGTTTTGCAAGAGGAAAATTTAAGATTAAAAATTGGGGAAAACAAAGAATCATAAGAGAATTAAAATCTAGAGATATTTCTGAATACAATATAAAAACGGCACTTAAAGAAATAGATGAAGAAGAATATTTGGCAACAATCAATAAAATTGCAGTGAAACGAAATTCAATATTAAACGAGTCAGATTTTTATAAAAGAAAAAAGAAATTAACAGATTACCTAATCAGAAAAGGATACGAATTTGATCTTATTTTTTCAACGATTAAAAGAGTATTAGAAAAAAATAATTTTTAATTGATGTTGTCTATATCTTGCTCAACTTTTAATTGAGAATAGATCGTATTTATTTTAGAGTTTGTTGCAGAAAAAGCAGCAATTATTTTGTTGACTTCTACATGAACTTCTTTTGCTGTAATTGCAGGAATAAATGTCATGTCTTTTAAACGCAAAGTTTCATTTTCTAACACATTTACTCGTGTTCTAAAAGGTAAATTTAACAACTCTTTTGGTCTAATACTATCTTTTAAAAACTTAACTACTTCAGCTAACTTCAAAGCATTATTTAACGCTTCGCTCGCAGAAATAGACGAAAACTGCTTTAAGTTGTTTGCAACCGATTGATATTCTTTCCAATCGGCAACTTTTTCTTTTGAGTTTTTTTCTAATTCCAACACAGAACTATGTTTCTGAACGATGTTCATTTCAGATTTTTGAATCTTAGATTCTTGTACAGCAGTTCTGTTTTTACAAGAACATAAAATCAATAAAAAAACAAGATAAAAATTACGCATAGCTATTAATATAATTGTAAAAATACATATTTTTAAAGTTGTTTTTTTGACTTTAACATTTAATTTTAAATCAATAAAAACATATTTATTGTTCTTGCATTTAAGAATACATAAATTATGTACTTTTGCTTCACATATTTTTGAATTATAACGAATGAGTGACACCATTTTAATTATTGGAGCTTGCGGGCAAATAGGTTCTGAACTTACCCAGAAACTTAGAGAAATTTACGGAAATGATAGCGTTATCGCTACAGATATTAGAGAAGGAAAAGAAGATTTAATGAATTCTGGACCGTTCGAAATTTTAGACGCTACCAATAAAGAAGGTATTTTAAAAATTGTTCAAAAATACAAGGTTACTCAAGTTTATTTAATGGCAGCAATGCTTTCTGCAACCGCTGAAAAATATCCACAAAAAGCGTGGGAATTAAATATGAACTCTTTACTCGGAGTTTTAGAATTGGCAAAAGATAAACACATTAAACAAGTGTATTGGCCAAGTTCTATTGCTTCTTTCGGACCAACATCACCAAAAATAAATACGCCACAACAAACCATCATGGAACCAACCACCGTTTACGGAATTAGTAAATTGGCTGGCGAACATTGGTGTAATTATTATCATAATAGATATGGAGTTGATGTTAGGAGCATTCGCTATCCTGGAATTATAAGTTGGAAAACAAAACCGGGCGGAGGAACTACAGATTATGCTGTTGATATCTATTTTAAAGCAGTAGAAAATCAATCGTATGAATGTTTTTTAAGTGAAAATACACGTTTGCCAATGATGTATATGCAAGACGCTATTGATGCAACTATAAAAATTATGCAAGCTGATGCCGCTACAATTAAAACCAGAACTTCTTATAATTTAGCCGCAATTAGTTTTACTCCAGAAGAAATGGCGGCTGAAATAAAAAAACACATTCCTGAGTTTAAAATTTCGTATAAAACCGATTTTAGACAACAAATTGCAGATAGTTGGCCGCAAGTAATTGATGATTTAAATGCCAGAAAAGATTGGGGTTGGAAGCATCAATTTGATTTGGAGTTGATGACCAAAGAAATGCTTAAAAACTTACAGTAGTTTCTTGATAATTATCATGTTTTAAACACTGCTTCAATTGTACTTTTACATTCTAAAAACGAACTGTAAGTTCTTGTTTTTAGAACGTCTAAAAAGTAAATTTAAGAATATATGAACACAATTATTAAAGAGAGTTTGGCAAAAAGTTTGTCGTACAAAACTTATAGAAAAATAGTTAGTGATTTGTTAGATGAAGGCAAATCTACTGGGCCAGAACAATCAGCAGATTTATTAAATTACAGTATCTTAAACGATGCAAGAATGAATCGTTTAGACAAAAAAACAAAGCTTACGGATGCTACTATTGAAGCTTTAAAAAGTACAAAAAATAAACAAACTTGGTTGTTAATTACAGAAAGTTGGTGTGGCGACGCAGCTCAAATTATGCCTGTAATTAACAAGATGAGTTTGCAAAGTGATAATGTAAATTTAAAAGTTGTGTTACGCGATGAAAATGAAGCATTGATGAATCAATTTTTAACAAACGGAAGCAAATCTATTCCGAAATTAGTTGTTTTGAATGAAAATGAAGAAGTGATTTCTTCTTGGGGACCAAGACCTTCAATTGCTACTAAAATGGTAAATGATTACAAAGAAAAACACGGAGGATTAGATGCTGATTTTAAAAGAGATTTACAAGTCTGGTACAATAAAAATAAAGGTGAAAACATTCAAGAAGATGTTGTTGCTTTTTTAGAAAAATAAAATGTTGTACTGTCAATTCGAGTGAATTTTTCGATTTAAATGAGAAAAATTTGTATCGAGAATTAGTAATTAGTTCTCTATACATTTTTTGTTTTGACTGTGCTCAATTTGACAAAAAAATACTCAAACTGACATCGTAAATATTCATAATAAAAGTCCTTTTTGCATTTTGTGAAAGGACTTTTCTTTTGTGCTATCTTTGCAGTATCAAAACTAAAAAATGCTAGTAGAATATACATCGCTTCCAGAAACAGCCAAAGTTTGGATTTATCCATCAAACAGAAAATTTTACGATTCAGAAATTGACGGAATTCATCAAAAAATAAAAGCTTTTTTAGAAAGCTGGAAAGCAGATGATGCAACTTTTCAGGTTTCTTACCAATTGTTGTATAATCGGTTTATTGTATTGTTTGCAGATGGTTCTAATACTGCATTATCAAATACTGATATTGATACTTCTGTTCAGTTTATTTTACAATTGCAACAAGAACATGAAGTTGAATTGTTAGACAGAATGAATGTGTGTTTTAAGCAAGGCGAATTTGTGCAATACAAAGAACTAAAAGATTTTAAAAAATTACTAAAGAACAGAGCGGTTACAGGAAAATCTATTGTGTTTGATAATTTAGTAACCACTAAAGAAGAATTTGAAAATTATTGGGAAGTACCCATTTCTGAAAGTTGGTATGGACGTTTTTTAAAATAATTTTCTCTAAATCTGCGTTTTCAAAAATTAAGTAAAAAGAAACTTTTCTTTTTTTGCTCAAAAAACACTTTTTTATTCTTTTAAAAAATAGTGTCATTAAAAATCGGATAATCAATTAGTTATATTTTTTCTCTCACGGTTTTCAGGGATGTAACTCACGGTTTTCCGTGAGAAGGAAATACCCCATTTTCCGTGATTGACACACATAGATTTATAGTTTAGGTTTACTGAAATTAATAATCAATAAATTTAAATATTATGAAAAAACAAAAAATTGCTAATTATTTAAAAACTGGAATCCTCTTTCTTGGAATGATTTTAGTACTTAATAGTTGTCAAAAAGAAGAGTTATCTTTGGTAGACACCACAGTTAACAATCTAGAAAAAGTAAAAAAAATGTATGCAGCTCAATTTAATAAGAGTGCCTTTACAAGAATTACAAGTGAACCTTTATGGGAAAAAGCAAATGTTCATTTTAGTGAAGACGGTCAATATATTGAAATACCATACAGAGAGGTTAAACAAAAAGACTTAGAAAAAAGCACTTCAATGTCTTTAGATCATTTGGTAGCTTCTGTTAACTCAAGTGGTGAAGTTGAACTAAACATTGTGCATTATTTTGCCCAAGACATTAAAAACACAAACCCAAATTTTGAGCAATTAAATTATTATGACACCGATACTTTTCATGGATTTATTACCAAATACGATTTAAATAAAAATGTAATTGCTGTTAATAGATTTATTAACGGAATAAAGACTCAAGGAAATTTCACAATTAAAGATAAAAAGAAAAATGATTTGTTAAGTAGGGCAAACGAAGATTGTCTATTAGTATCAGAAAGTATAACAACAGAATATTGTATGTTTTGGTACAACCCAGATAATTTTGATGAAGTTGAAATAATAATTTGCAATACCGATACTCAAACAATAACTTATGAAGATTGCAGTGGCTCATCAGGTGGTGGTGGCGGTGGTGGTACAACTACTATTAGCATTGAAGATCGTTATCAAATAAATGACTCAAATTTAAAACCCTGTATGTCAAAAATTTTGGACTCCATTAAAAAACTTAGTACAGGTGTAAGTAGTATTATTCAAAAATTTTCTGGAAATACTAATATAGGGTTTAACTGGGTATTAAAAGATGGTACTACAATAAATGGTGGCCCTGGTCAAACTACAGGATATGATAAAAGTACTAATCTTGTAACTAGCACTTTTAATACACAAGCATATAGCAATGCAAGTGAGTTGTCATGGGCAAGAACTATTATGCATGAATCTGTACATGCATATATTATGGCATCATTTGGAGTTGACTACATTTCTTCTAAAAATAGCTTTGCTGATTTTTTTAGTGATTATCGAAAAGAAAAATATCCAAATTTAAATGATGCTCAACATGCAGAGTTTGTTCGTAATTATGTTAATGACATAAAAGCATCACTTAAAGAATATGGTAATAAAAAAGGGTATAATTTAACTGATGAGTTTTACACTGATATGGCATGGGGTGGATTAACCCATTGGAGTAAAAGAGATAGTTCAGGAAATGTTCTAACAGATTCAAGTGGTAACCCTATTATGGAAATGACTCCTTGGTTTCAAACAACATTTTCGAACACAAATGATAGAAATAGAGTTTTAAATACAAACGCAATAGAATTAACTAAAAAAGACATGAATGGAACTACTAAAACACCAAAAGGACAAGATGCAGGTTGTTAAAAAATTATTGTTATTTGTTTTAATAATAACATTAAATAGCTGTAATGCACAGAAAAATAATAATAACAAAAAGAATTATATAATCACTAAATATAAATCTAAAGATAAAAGTTCTTGTTATATAAATTTAGAAGCTTTTGAATTTGAAAATAAGAAGAACAGGTTTTATTCTGTTTATCATATTAATAATTTAATTTTCAGTGATCATGACCTTAAAGCATTAAATGAAAATGTTTTAAAAGGAGAATTTAAAATTAATGCAGGAGCTGTTGGTAAAGAATGGATTAGGGTCCCAAAATTTATTTTAAAAAAGGGAGATTCTATTAATATACGATTTTATCTTAAGGATTCAGATGAAGTCTATGATCAACTTGTTATGCCTAAAAATTAAAAAATAATGGAAGAGTTATTTTATAAAAGAATAATTGTACAACCTCTAAATTTTAAATTTAGAGGTTGTTTTTTTAAAACAAATTAATTCCAAACCCTAAAGAAACACTGTCTAAATTACCATCTTTAAAATTAGCAATTCGTTTGCGATGAAAATCTAATCGAAAAGTCAAATTTGTTTTTGATTCACTGTCATTTCCTTGAAAACCAATTCCGAAGGCATGGTATTTACCTTTTTCGAAATTAGAAGAAGGTTTCCATAAATTTCCATAACTACCATTTACAAAGAACTTAAAATCTTCGTTGGCAATTAAATTGTACTGTACATTTAGATAAGACGGAATTGCTTGTATTCTAAAACGCAAGTGAAAATCCAATCCAAAATTAATACTAGATTCTATTCGTTTGTTAAAACGATATCCAAAACCAGTTCTAATAAAAACGGCAGAAAAATCTAACATATTTTCGCCATCATCAGGTTCAAACAATACATAGTTTTCATTTAAAGCAAATGTTAAATGTAAATTAGTGTTGAAAAACGGTCCTTTGTCTTTGGTTTGAGAAGTTGCTAAAAATGTTGAAAATAATAGAATTAGCAGCAGTAACTTTTTCATTGTAATTTTTTTGTTCTGTTTGGAGAAACAAAAACTATTCCATTTCTAAATGTTGGATAAAAGCATCAATAGAAACTGCTTTCTCTACCGAATAATCGCCAATTTTTGTGCGTCTTAAAGCAGATAAATGTGCGCCAGAATTTAATGCGCTACCAAAATCAAAAGCTAAAGATCTAATGTAAGTCCCTTTGCTACAAACCACTCTAAAATCAATTTTAGGTAAATCAATATTGGTAATTTCAAACTCATTGATGGTAATTTCTCTGGTAGCAATTTCTGTAGTTTCACCTTTTCTAGCCAATTCATACAAACGCTTTCCGTCTTTTTTGATTGCAGAAAAAATAGGTGGTCTTTGTTGAATTGTCCCAATAAATTGTTTTGTTGCATTGTGAATCAATTCATCAGTAATATGTGCTGTAGAAAATGTTTCGTTTACTTCGGTTTCTAAATCGTAACTCGGCGTTGTTCCGCCAACAGTAAATGTACCGGTATATTCTTTAACTTGACCTTGATATTCGGTTATGTTTTTGGTTTGTTTTCCTGTGCAAATAATTAGTAAACCAGTTGCTAACGGATCTAAAGTACCCGCATGACCCACTTTTATTTTTTTGATATGAAATCGTTGTCTAATGTGCCAACGAATTTTATTTACTGCTTGAAAAGAAGTCCATTCTAGTGGTTTATCAATCAATAAAACCTGTCCGTTTTTGTAGTCTTCTCCAGTTAACATTTGCAAATTAAATCGTTAATCTGTAGATAAAAAAATGAATTATTAAAAGGCTAACTCCTAATACAATTCTGTAATAACCGAAGATTTTAAATCCTTTTTTACTTAAATAATCAATAAAAGATTTAATGGCAATTAAGGCAACAATAAAAGCAATAATATTTCCAAGAATTAAATAATTAATTTGATCAGAATTTAACTCGAAACCAGCTTTGTAATAATCGTATCCTTTTTTAAGTGTTGCACCAAACATGGTTGGTACAGCTAAGAAAAATGAAAATTCTGCGGCAGTTTTTCGGTTGATTTTTTGCGTCATTCCACCAACAATTGATGCGCCACTTCTTGAAGTTCCAGGAATCATTGCCAAACATTGAAAAAAGCCAATTTTTAAAGCCGTTAAATAACTTATTTCTGTGTGTGCAGTCGGATTTTCTGCATCGAATTTTTCGTTTGCTTTAAACCAATCATCCACTTTTAATAAAATAAATCCGCCAATAATTAAAGAAACTGCAACGGTAACCGGACTTTCTAATAATTCATCAATTACATCATTTAAAAGCAATCCTAAGATTACTGCAGGAATAAAAGCGACCAAGAGTTTAAAGTAAAAAGCGAAACTTTGAAAAAAGCGTTTCCAGTACAAAATCACCACAGACATAATTGCACCTAATTGAATAACTATGGTAAACAATTTGGTAAAATCATCGGTTGCAATTTTCATAAAAGAAGAAGCAATAATCATGTGTCCTGTAGATGAAACAGGTAAATATTCTGTAATTCCTTCTATAACTGCCAGAATAATTGCGTCGAGTAAATTCATGCTTATTTTTTAGGTTTTGCTAAAATTGCATAAATTTCTATTCCCAACCCGATAATGACCAAAGTTGGTGCTAATCGAATACGTCTCCAATTGTAAATTTCTGGATTAAAAACATTCGGATCGTCGCTTCCGCCGCCAGCCATTAAGATAAATCCTAAGGCAATAAAAGCAGCGCCAATTAGCATAATGATATAATTTCTTTTACCAAAAAGAAATTCTGGTTTTGTGTTGTTTTCTTTTTTGCTCATATTAATAGTATAATTCGTCAGTTTGTAAATTTAAAAAACGTTGTGTTGCAAAATAAGTACTTAGCCAAGTAATTAAAAATGCCACCACTAAAACGCCGCCAAATAAATAGCTTAACAATGCATAATCGTTTAGCAATTGCAAGGCTGGGATGTATTTATTTGTGTAATAAATAACGGTTCCTAAACCAATTAATGAAATGATAGAACCAATTAAACCTAATTTCATTCCTTGTAAAATAAAGGGTTTTCTAATAAAGCTTTTTGTAGCGCCAACCATTTGCATGGTTTTGATATTAAATCGTTTAGAATAGACCGATAAACGCAAAGCACTGTTGATTAATAAAATAGAAATCAATGCGAAAAATGCGCTCACAACTAACAACCAAAAACTAATTTTTTGAATGTTTTTTGTTAAAAACTCAATCAAAGGTTTGTCGTAAGAAACTTCTAAAACAAAGGCGTTTTTTTGAAACTTTTTTTCGATTTCCGCCATTTTTTCTGGCGTAACAAATTCGGCTTTTACGTAGATGTCAATTCCGTTTTTTAATGGATTTGTTCCCAAAAATTGCACAAAATCTTCACCCAAATCTTTGCTGTGAAATTTTGCAGCCTCCTCTTTAGAAATGTATACAATTTGTTTGGTAAATTTTTCTTTTAACAAAGAAGTTCTTAAATCTTCGATGTTTTTTTTAGTAACATTGTCTTTTAAAAACAAGGTCATTGCCGTTTTTTCTTTCACGTGATTGGCAACACTTGTAGATTTTAATAAAATCAATCCTAAAACGCCAACCATAAATAATACCAACGAAATACTTACAATTACAGAAAAGTAAGAAGAGCGCAATCTTCGTTTTTGATATTTGTCAAAAGATGTAGACATAGATACTATTGAATTCTAGTTCGCAAGATAATAATTAGTAAACAGTATGCAGTAACAGTTGGCAGTATTTTAACTATTCAATTTCTTGACACAATTCTATTAAAACTCCGTTGGTAGTTTTTGGATGTAAAAAAGCAACCAATTTGTTATCTGCTCCAGGCTTTGGTACTTCATTTAAAACGGTGAATCCTTCAGTTTTTAAACGCGCTATTTCTGCTTTGATATCTGAAACTGCAAATGCTATATGATGAACTCCTTCACCTTTTTTATCGATAAATTTAGCAATTGGACTCTCAGAATTTGTTGCTTCTAACAATTCAATTTTATTAGGGCCAACATCAAAAAAAGAAGTTTTTACGCCTTCGCTTTTCACTTCTTCAGTTTTGTAATGTGGTTTTCCAAAAAGCGCAGCAAATAAGGCATTCGATTTTTCTAAACTTTTTACGGCAATTCCAATATGTTCAATTTTGTCCATTAGATCGTTTTCTATCCATCAAAAATAAACATTCTTTTGGGAATTATGCGTAAATTTGCAGCATGGAACAAACAAATAGACAGAAAAAAATTGCTGGAGTAATTCAAAAAGACTTGGTTGATGTGCTTCAGAAAGCGGCACAAGACGGCATGAAAGGAACTATTATTTCGGTTTCTAAAGTAACTGTTACTACAGATTTAAGTATCGCAAAAGTGTATTTGAGTATTTTTCCATCAGAAAAAAGAGACGAATTGGTCAAAGGAATTCAGTCTAATACTTCTTTAATTAGACACGAAATGGCAAAACGCACCAAAAATCAGTTGCGTAAAATGCCAGAATTATCATTTTTTGGAGATGATTCTTTAGATTATATCGAAGAAATTGATAAGTCTTTAAAAGGCGAAGATGTAAATCCGATTAAAAACCCAGAAGTGTTGCCAAGACGTCAAAAACGTTAATTTGTTTGCTTCACAACTTTTTTTGCCCTTAGTTTGTATTGATTTGATACAAAAATTGTGAATTTTCCTTTTTACATAGCCAAGAGGTATTTATTCGCCAAAAGCGGAAACAATACCATTAATATTATTACCATTATTGCATCATTCGGTGTAATCGTGGGTTCGTTGGCCTTGTTTATTATTCTTTCAGGATTTTCTGGGTTTAATTCTTTTACCAATAATATGTTGGATTATTCTGATCCTGATATAAAAATTACAGCGACAAAAGGAAAATCGTTTGTGGTTTCAGATTCTATTACATCACTTTTAACAGTATCCAAAGAAATTAAAGCATTTGCAAATGTGGTTGAAGAACGGGCATTTTTACAATACAAACAAAGAGATCAAATTGCCTATGTAAAAGGTGTGAGCGATAATTATATGTCGATTACAAGAATAGATTCTACGTTAAATGTGGGTCAGTGGTTAGATCCAAAATTTATCAATACCGCAGTAATTGGTTTTGGAATTTCTGATAAATTATCGTTGAGCATTTTAAATTTTGGCGAACCCTTACAAATTAAAGTTCCGAAAGCCGAAAAAGGATTAATTCTAAGCGCATCTTCTGCATTTAATTCTGCCGATGTTCAAGTTTCTGGTGTGTATACCGGAATGGAAGAATTTGCAAATAAATATGTATTTGTAAATTTAAAATTGGCGCAAAAATTATTGAATTACCAAGAAAATCAAGTCACTTCAATTGAGTTGCGTTTAAACGAAAATATAAATGCGGATGATTTTGCTGCCAACTTACAAAAAACATTAGGAAACCATTTTAAAGTAGCAACAAAAAGACAGTTTAACGCCATAACCTATAAGGTTTTAAATACAGAAAGATTGATTTCGTATTTGATTTTTACGCTCATTATTATTATTGCATTGTTTAATGTAATTGGCGCAATCATCATGATGATTATTGATAAAAAGCAAAACTTAAAAACGCTTTTTAACTTGGGTGTTACCATAAAAGAGATTAAAAGAATCTTTGTGCTACAAGGATTTTTATTAACGCTTTTTGGATTGTTTATCGGATTGTTAATCGGAACAATTTTGATTTTATTACAAAAACAATTTGCTTTTTTTATGATCACACAATCGATTCCGTATCCGGTAGAATTTCGATTTATGAACTTATTTATTGTAGCAATTACTATTAGTATTTTAGGATTTCTAGCTTCAAAAATTGCAAGTAGCAGAATTTCTGCTAACTTTATTGAAAAGTAATTAACTAAAATCTGGAATTACAGCATCACCAAATTTTTCAAAAACTTCGTCAAAAGCAGCAAAGACATCATTTGCATGGTCAGAAGTAACCATTTTCATTCTATATTCTTTAAAGTGCGGAATTCCCTTAAAATAATTGGTGTAATGTCTTCTCGTTTCTAAAACGCCTAAAGTTTCACCTTTCCAATCAATCGCCATTTTTAAATGCCTGCGCGCAAGTTCTACACGTTCTGCAATTGTTGGAGAAGCCAAATGTTCGCCCGTTTTAAAATAATGTTTTACTTGATTAAAAAACCAAGGAGAACCGATTGAAGCTCTGCCAATCATGGCGCCGTCTAATCCGTACACATCACGCATTTCCATGGCTTTTTCTGGGGATGTAATGTCGCCATTTCCAAAAACAGGAATGTGCATTCTTTGGTTGTTTTTTACTTCTGCAATTGGTTTCCAATTGGCGTTTCCCTTATACATTTGTGCGCGCGTTCTTCCGTGGATAGAAATTGCTTTACAACCAACATCTTGCAAACGTTCTGCAACTTCTACAATTTTGATTGAGTCTTCGTCCCAGCCCAAACGAGTTTTTACGGTAATTGGTAAATTGGTGTGTTTTACCATCGCTTCGGTTAAGGAAACCATTAGGTCGATGTCTTTTAAAATCCCTGCTCCAGCGCCTTTTGAAACTACTTTTTTTACAGGACAACCAAAATTGATATCAATAATATCTGGATTCGATTTTTCAACAATCTCAACCGTTTTTAACATCGATTCTAAATTGGCACCAAAAATCTGAATTCCAACTGGACGTTCTTTTTCGTAGATATCTAATTTCATGACGCTTTTTGCTGCATCACGAATCAATCCTTCAGAAGAAATAAATTCTGTGTACACAACATCTGCACCGTTTTCTTTACACAAAGCTCTAAATGGTGGATCACTTACATCTTCCATTGGCGCTAACAACAACGGAAAATCTGGCAATTCTATGTTTCCAATTTTAACCATGGCGCAAAAATACTTATTTTATCTCAAAAAAAATACCTGTTGGGGTTTAATCTAACAGGTATTATCATTCTATTTTTTTATGGTTAAAACTGAATATCAGCTTTTACTTCTTTGCCATTTCTAGTTACAACAACAGTTGTTTTATCTCCTTTTTTAAAGACAGATAAAGCCTTCATATAACTCATCATATCTGTAATTTTATTGCCGCCTAATTCAATAACAACATCCCCTTTTTGAATTCCTGCTTTTTGAGCTGGTTTGTCTTCAGAAATTCCGTCAACACGCATTCCTTTTCCGTCGTACATATAATCTGGAATCACACCCAAACCAACTTTAAAACGCGGTGTTTCTTCACTTTCGTTTTTTGTTTTTGTAAACGCTAATTTACCGTTGTCATCTAAATCAAAAATCAGCGTATATATGTAATTAGAGATGCTTGTCATTCCTTTGTAATTCAACGTTTCAGTGTCGTCACTTGGTTTGTGATAATCTGAGTGTTGTCCTGTAAAAAAGTGCAACACAGGAATGTCTGCTAAGTAAAAACTTGTATGATCGCTTGGTCCAACTCCAGATTCTTTTAAAATCAATTTAAAATCGGTGTTATCAGATTTTAATATTTGATTAAAAACAGGAGAAGTTCCTGTTCCGTAAACTGCCAAAGTACTGTCTTTTAATCTGCCAACCATATCCATATTGATCATATAAGAAACAGCTTTTGTGTTGATTGTTGGATTTTTTACAAAATAATTAGAACCTAACAACCCCATTTCTTCACCAGAAAAAGCGATAAATAAATAGTTGTTTTTTGTATTGGTTTTTTTTAATTTACTCGCTAAGTTTAACATAACCGCAACGCCACTAGCGTTGTCGTCTGCTCCGTTATGAATTGCTTTGATAGAATCTCTGTATAAAGAACCGTCGCCACCATACCCTAAATGATCAAAATGCGCTCCAATAATTACAGTGTTTTTTGCTTTATTATCTATAAATCCAACCACATTTCTTCCGGTAATTGTCCCATCTGCGTTTTCTGTAAATTTTACTTCTTCGTGTGGATGTGTTTTTGGTTTAAAGGTAAAAGATTGAAAAAATCCATCCGTTCCCTTTGGTGTTAAACCTAATTTTTCAAATCTGCTTTTAATGTACTCAGAAGCTTTCATTTCACCCGGAGTTCCTGTTTGTCTTCCCTCTAATTTATCATCAGCTAAAAAAGAAACATCTTCTTTAATTTTATGTTCAGGTTTGTATTCTTTATTACAAGAAACTAGTAGTGATAAAAAGATTAAAATTAGTAAGTTTTTCATGGGATATGTATTATTTTTGTCAAAAATAACTAATAATTATTAGTTGTAAAATTAAATTAGTAGAGAATGAAATTGAGAGGTATTTATTTGGTGATTTTTGCACTTATAATCGTTTCGTGTAAAACAGCTAAAAAAGATAAAACCGATGCAGAATCTGGGGCAACAAAAATTGTAAACGTAAAACATTATCCCAAAGAAATACATTTAAAAAATGTAACACAATTAACTTTTGGAGGAGATAATGCGGAAGCTTATTGGAGTTTTGATGGAACAAAAATCACGTTTCAATCAAACACAAAAGAATGGGGTTTGGCATGTGATCAAATTTTTATGATGAATGCTGATGAGGTACTTTCTGACGGAAAAAGACCACAATTAATTAGCACAGGAAAAGGAAGAACAACCTGTAGTTATTTTTTACCTGGTGATACATCAATTGTTTATTCCTCTACGCATTTATCAGGCGAAGCTTGTCCGCCAGCACCAAAAAAAGAAGATCACGGAGGCAAATATATTTGGCCAGTTTATAGTTCGTTCGATATTTTTGTAGCAGATTTAAAAGGAAATATTACAAAGCAATTAACCAACGAACCTGGATATGATGCAGAGCCAACGGTTTCTCCAAAAGGAGATAAAATTGTGTTTACTTCTACGCGTTCTGGCGATTTAGAATTGTTTACCATGAATATTGACGGATCAGATGTAAAACAAATAACGCACGAATTAGGGTATGATGGAGGCGCTTTTTTCTCGCCTGATGGAACAAAATTAATTTTCCGTTCGTCACGACCAAAAACTCCAGAAGCAATTAAAGAATATAAAGATTTATTAGCGCAAGGATTGGTGATGCCAACAGAGATGGAGTTATACACATGTAATGTTGATGGAACTGATTTGAAAAAAATCACTGATTTAGGAAGTGCAAATTGGGCGCCATTTTTTTATCCAAACGGAAAAAAAGTAATTTTTTCAAGCAATCATCACAAAGCAAAACACGATGGATTTAACTTGTTTATGATTAATTTGGATGGAACCGGATTAGAGCAGATCACTTTTGATGGTGTTTTTGATGCTTTTCCAATGTTTTCGCCAGATGGTAAAAAACTAATATTTTCTTCCAATCGAAATAATAATGGGACACACGACACCAATTTATTTGTAGCTGATTGGGTAGAATAAAAGCATATATTTACACACATAAGAAATCAATCATTAATGAAGAATATTAGAAACTTTTGCATCATCGCGCATATTGATCACGGTAAAAGTACGTTGGCAGATAGATTGTTAGATTTTACAGGTTCTGTAACAGCTCGTGAAAAGAAAGATCAGTTATTAGATACGATGGATTTGGAGCGCGAACGCGGAATTACCATAAAGTCGCACGCCATCCAAATGGATTATACGCATAATGGAGAACAATATATTTTAAACTTAATTGACACTCCAGGACACGTAGATTTTTCGTACGAAGTTTCTCGTTCTATTGCTGCTTGTGAAGGCGCATTGTTAATTGTTGATGCTGCACAAAGCATACAGGCGCAAACAATTTCTAATTTATATTTGGCGTTAGACAACGATTTAGAGATTATTCCGATTTTAAATAAAGTAGATTTACCGAGTGCAAATCCAGAAGAAGTTACAGACGATATTGTAGATTTATTAGGTTGTGATCCAGAAGAAGTAATCCATGCAAGTGGAAAAACGGGTTTTGGGGTTGATAATATTATTGCAGCAATTATTGATAGAATTCCGGCCCCAAAAGGAGATCCAAATGCACCATTACAAGCCTTGATTTTTGATTCAGTTTACAATTCTTACAGAGGAATTGAAACTTATTTTAGAGTTTTAAACGGAGAAATTAAAAAAGGGCAACGCATCAAATTCATGGCAACAAATAATGAGTATTTTGCGGATGAAGTTGGAACGTTAAAATTAAGTCAGGTTGTAAAACAATCTGTAAAAACGGGTGATGTTGGGTATTTAATTACAGGAATTAAAACAGCGAAAGAAGTAAAAGTAGGAGATACAATTACAGATGCTGCAAATCCGACTACAGAAAGAATTGACGGGTTTGAAGATGTAAAACCAATGGTTTTCGCAGGGATTTATCCTGTTGATACAGAAGATTACGAAGAGTTGCGTTTTTCTATGGAAAAATTGCAACTAAACGATGCTTCTTTGGTTTTTGTGCCAGAAAGTTCTGCCGCTTTAGGTTTTGGATTTCGTTGTGGATTCTTAGGAATGTTACACATGGAAATCATTCAAGAACGTTTAGAGCGTGAGTTTAACATGACGGTTATTACAACGGTTCCCAATGTTTCGTATCATGCTTTTACAAGAAAAAATCCAGATGAGGTGATCATTTTAAATAATCCGACAGATTTACCAGATCCATCAAGTTTAGATAGAGTAGAAGAACCCTATATCAAAGCATCCATCATTACAAAATCTGATTTTGTTGGACAGGTAATGGGTTTGTGTATCGAAAAGCGTGGAGAAATCACCAATCAAACGTATTTGACAACGCAAAGAGTTGAGTTGACTTTTGACATGCCGTTGGCAGAAATTGTGTTTGATTTTTACGATCGATTAAAAACCGTTTCTAAAGGATATGCCTCTTTTGATTATTCGCCAATCGGAATGAGAGAATCAAAATTAGTACGTGTAGATATTTTATTAAATGCACAACCTGTTGATGCGCTTTCGGCACTTTTACATGCTGATAACGCCTATTCTATTGGAAAGAAAATAGTTGAAAAATTAAAAGAGTTAATTCCAAGACAACAGTTTGATATTCCTATTCAGGCAGCAATTGGAGCAAAAATTATTGCTAGAGAAACTACAAAAGCATTGCGTAAAGATGTAACTGCAAAATGTTACGGTGGAGATATTTCTCGGAAACGTAAGTTATTAGAAAAACAGAAAAAAGGAAAGAAAAGAATGCGTCAAGTTGGAAATGTAGAGATTCCGCAAGAAGCATTTATGGCGGTTTTAAAGTTGAATGATTAATCCTATCTGTCACTTTGTGACATCTTTCTAAAGGAAAGAAAAAAGATGTTTGGATTTTTAGAAGTTTA
Organism: Polaribacter huanghezhanensis; assembly: GCF_030444335.1. NCBI lineage: Bacteria > Pseudomonadati > Bacteroidota > Flavobacteriia > Flavobacteriales > Flavobacteriaceae > Polaribacter > Polaribacter huanghezhanensis. Next base: position 1,093,948 of record NZ_CP128595.1, read on the forward strand.
GATTTAAAGAGATAAAAAGCAAGATATAAGAATAAAGACAAAACTCCTTTTTGAGACATCAGAAAGGAGTTTTTGTTTGAAATCAAATTATTAATGATAAATTTACCCGACTATTACAGACATCAAAAATGACAAAACCAAAAATTTTACTTATTTATACTGGAGGAACGATTGGAATGGTAAAAGATTACGAAACCAATGCGTTAAAAGCATTTAATTTTGAGCAACTTTTAGATAGAGTTCCAGAATTAGTTCAGTTAAATTGTACCATTGATACCTATTCCTTTAAAGAGCCAATCGATTCTTCTAATATGAACACAGAATATTATGTAACTATCGCAGAAGTGATAGAAGATAAGTATTCTAAATTTGATGGATTTGTTGTGTTAACGGGTTCGGATACGATGGCTTATACATCATCAGCAATAAGTTTTATGTTAGAAAATTTAGCTAAACCAATAATTTTTACAGGATCACAATTGCCGATTGGTCATTTAAGAACCGATGCAAAAGAGAATTTAATTACATCCATAGAAATTGCTTGTGCCAGAAAAGATGATCAACCAGTAATTTCTGAAGTTTGTTTGTATTTTGAATATAAATTGTACAGAGCAAACAGAACCACAAAAGTAAATGCAGAACAATTTGAAGCGTTTGCGTCTTTAAATTATCCGCCTTTGGCGGAAAGTGGTGTGCATTTACATTTTAATTATGAGCTGCTTTTAAAACCTACAACAAAAGGTGCACATCTTATTGTTCGTAAAGCGTTAAATAATCATATTGTTGTATTAAAATTATTTCCAGGTATTAGAGAGGAAGTGGTAAAAAGTATTACAGAAATTAAAAACCTAAAAGGCATTGTGTTAGAATCTTATGGCTCTGGAAATGCGCCAACATACCCGTGGTTTATCAAGTTGTTAGAAGAAGCTATAAAAAATGGCATACAAATTGTTAATGTTACACAATGTATTGGAGGAAGTGTTATTTTAGGACATTATGAAACGAGTGTGGAACTGAAAAGAATTCAGGTAATAGACGGAAAAGATATTACGACTGAATCTGCCATTGCAAAATTAATGTATTTATTAGGTGAAAAAATATCGAATAAAGAGTTTAAAAAAGTATTTGAAAAACCATTAAGAGGGGAATTAAGTTTTTAAGAAAAAACAAAATTTCATGTAAAATTAATGGTGTAAAACACTCTTCAATATCAAATTAGTATAGAATTGAGTTAAATTTCACTTTTTAAGCATAAAATTTGCTGTTTTTTTTTAGCGAATCAACATTTTTTTGTTAATTGGCACTCTCAAAACGATAAAATTTGAATTTCAATAATTTGAATTTAAGAAATTGTAAAGACATTTTTTGTTGATTTGAAATTAAAATCAATATCTTTAAACCCGTTAACTATTAAAAATTAATTATAACAAAGATGAAAAAAGTATCAAACATCCTAACAGTAGCAGGATTCATGTTTTTTGGAGCTATTCAATCAACTTTTGCACAAGAAGCAGCTCAATCAGAAACTTTCCACCAAGAATTAAAGAAACGTTTTATTGAAGGAGATCCTCAATTTATGGGAATTGTATTAGTAGCCTTAATCTTAGGTTTAGCAATTGCCATCGAAAGAATTATTTATTTAAACATGGCAACAACCAATACAAAGAAATTAGTTGCTAGTGTTGATGAAGCATTAAGTTCTGGTGGTGTAGAAGCTGCTAAAGAAGTTTGTAGAAACTCTAAAGGACCAGTTGCTTCTATTTTCTATCAAGGATTAGACAGAATGGACGAAGGTGTTGAAGCTGCAGAAAAAGCTGTTGTTGGATACGGAGGAGTTCAAATGGGATTATTAGAGAAAAATGTTTCATGGTTGTCTTTATTTATTGCTTTAGCACCAATGTTAGGTTTCATGGGAACTGTGATTGGGATGATTGAAGCATTTGATAGAATTGCAATTGCAAACGATATTTCTCCAGGAGTTGTAGCAGGGGGTATTAAAATAGCCCTATTAACAACGGTATTTGGATTAGTAGTAGCAATTATTTTACAAATATTTTATAATTATATTGTATCTAAAATAGATAGTATTGTAAATAATATGGAAGATGCATCTATTTCTTTAATTGATTTATTAGTGAGATATAAAAAATAATTAGAGTTATGAAAAATAATCTATCAAAAATTTTAAACATCTTTATTGCTTTAGTGGCATTAGTTGGTGCTATTCTATTTATTAGAATCTTTATGGAAGATTCTACTGCTATAGAAACTAATATGGAAGTGCAGAACAGTGTAATATCTCCTATTATTTGGTTTTCTACAAGTTTATTGTACTTAGCAATAGGAATTGCAGTTATAATGTCTATAGGTAATTTAATTAAAAATCCAGAAAGCTTAAAAAAGACTTTATTTGGTTTAGTTGCTTTAGGCGTAATTTTAGTTTTAGCTTATTTTACTGGAGATAGTTTGGCTGTTACAGATCCACAAGGGAAAATTCTTCCTGGCGGAGAAGCTGGTTCTTCTGTAAACCAATGGGTGAGTACTGGAATATGGTATAGTATCTTCTTAGGAATTATTGCTGGAGGATTCTTTGTATTTGATTTAGTAAAAGGATTAATTAAATCTTAATTTATGGCAAGAAGAGAAACCCCAGAAATTAATGCAGGTTCTATGGCGGATATCGCCTTCTTGTTATTAATCTTTTTCCTAGTAACTACTACTATGGATGTGGATTCAGGTATTTCAAAAAAATTATCTGAAAAACCACCAAAAGATTACGTACCTCCTGTAATTAAACAGAAAAATATCTTTGAAGTTAATATCAATAGAAATAATGAGTTGCTTGTTGAAGGTGAAACTATGAAGATAGGTGAACTAAAAGAAGCTGCAAAGAATTTTATTGATAATGGAGGAGGAGAAGGAAAAGAAGTAGACGGTGTGTCTACGGGTCTTTGTAACTATTGTAAAGGAGCAAAAAGCCCGACATCTTCTGATCATCCAAATAAAGCTATTATCTCTGTTCAAAGTGATAGAGGTACAGAATATGGAATGTATATTAAAGTGCAAAACGAGTTGTTAAAAGCATATACAGAGCTAAGAAATAGATTGGCTTTAGATAAGTATAATGTTTCTTTTAATCAACTTGAAGATGACTTTAAGAAGGACCCAAAAAATGAAGATTTGAAGAAAAAGGTTGAGTTTATAAAAGCTAGCTATCCTCAAATATTATCTGATGCAGAACCAACATCTTAATTATTAAAAAACAATAAATATGTCTAAATTCGGAAAGAAGAAAAAAGAAATGCCAGCAGTAAATACGGCATCTTTACCTGACATTGTTTTTATGTTATTGTTCTTTTTTATGGTTACAACAACTATGAGAGAGACTAATTTAAAAATTGAAAACCCAGTACTTCCTAATGCTACAGAAGTAAAAAAATTGGAGCATAAAAGTTTGGTTAGTACTATTTATGTTGGTAAAGCAAAAAAAGATCAACGTGAAAAACTAGGAAGCGGAGATAAAATTCAATTGAATGATAAGATTGCAACCGCAGATGATGTAACTGCATTTATTTTAAACGAAAGATCTCAAAGATCTGATGCAGAAGTTCCATTTATGACAACTTCTATTAAAGCAGATATTAAATCTAGCGTTGGTACGATTACAGACATTAAACTTAAACTTAGAGACGTAGGTGCTTTAAAACTGAGTTTATCTAGTCGTAAATCAGAAGCAATTCAAGAATAAATTATTTCTAAAAAATACTTCAAAAGGGCAATCAAACGATTGCCCTTTTTTTATACAAAAACTGTATATTTAACGTTCTAAGTTTATCAATACTTATTATGAAAAAACTATTTTCTATTGCATTTACAATGTTGTCTTTTTGTCTTTACGCACAAAAGGATTCGTTGAATTTAGGGGATAAATATTTAGAAGATCAATTGTATGTTGGTATCAGTTACAATCAATTATTTAATCAACCAAATACTGTAATTGGAAGCGGTTTTTCGTACGGATTAAATGCAGGTTATATTAAAGACATTTCTTTGGTTAAGAGCGGAAGACTCGCTTTAGGAGTTGGAGTAGGTTACGCATTCGATTCTTTTAACCATGGATATAAAATCACCAAACCAAACAATACAGTAATTGTTGATGTAGATCCTAATCTTGTTAGCACAAACGGACTTAAATTACATTCTTTAGAATTTCCTTTTGAATTTAGATGGAGAACATCCTCCGCAAATAAGTACAAGTTTTGGAGAATTTACACTGGTTTTAAAATTAGTTATAACTTAAAAAACACTTTAGAATATACTACAAATAATGTGTTAACTAAATACAATAATCTAGAACGATTTAATAAACTTCAATACGGCTTAACCTTAGCCGCTGGCTATTCTACTTTTAATTTTAGTTTGTATTATGGGCTAACTCCGTTGTTAAAATCAGCTACTTTAGGTACAAGTCCGATCAATACAAAAGTTTTAAAATTAGGATTAATTTTCTATATTTTATAATAAACTATAAGCAATAAATTGTCCTGCTAAACCAATAAAAAATCCAAGATAAATTTCTTTTTGATTGTGCGCTTTTAAATACAATCTTGAGCTAGCTAAAACTCCTGTTAAAATAATTAAGATAATTGCAATTGGTAAAATATTGATGGAATATAAGCTTCCATAAAGTAGAAAAAAACCTAAAGTACTACTTAAAGAAAGGATGTGTAAGCTAGATTTTATTTGAAAAGTGAATAATAAATAGACGAGCGCAAGAGAAACATTTGTTCCGTAAAATAAAATTCCTAATTCCTTAAAATCTGGAATGTTAATCAGCATTTTTCCTAAAATATAAAAAATCAGCAGCATTATAAAAAGTGGCGTTTTACGCTCCTTAATACTTTCTAATTGAAAACTGTTGATTACGCCAAGAGTTTTTAAAATGACTAATGAAATTAACGGAACAATATAGGTCGAAAAAAAGACAATACTAATCAATAAATATTGACGCTCTTTTTTGATTTCATTTGGGCTAACAGATAGAAATAATAAAATTCCAATAGTTGGTATTACCATTGGATGTAAAATTACGGATATGAATTTATGAAACTTCAAAAACTAAATTTCTTTTCGTAATCTAGCAACAGGAATATCTAATTGCTCTCTATATTTGGCAATGGTTCTTCTGGCAATTGGGTATCCTTTTTCTTTTAAAACCAAAGATAATTTGTCATCTGTTAAAGGTTTTCTTTTGTCCTCATCTCCAATAACATTTTGTAATATTTTTTTAATTTCTCTCGTCGATACATCTTCTCCTTGATCGTTTTTCATCGATTCTGAGAAGAATTCCTTAATCAATTTTGTTCCGTAAGGTGTAGAAACATATTTGCTATTTGCAACTCTAGAAACAGTAGAAATATCCATTTTAATTTGATCGGCAATATCTTTTAAAATCATCGGTTTTAGCTTTCGCTCATCACCCGTTAAAAAATAATCATATTGATAATGCATAATGCTGTTCATGGTAACCAACAAGGTTTGTTGTCGTTGTCTAATGGCATCAATAAACCATTTTGCAGCATCTAATTTTTGTTTGATAAATTGCACAGCATCTTTCTGAGATTTTGATTTCTCCTTAGACTCTTGATATCCTTTAAGCATATTATTATACTCTTTCGATACATGCAATTCTGGGGCATTTCTAGAATTTAGCGTCAAATCTAATTCACCATCTATAATTTTGATAGAGAAATCTGGAATAATTTGTTCTGCAAATTTATTATTACCTGCATAAGAACTGCCAGGTTTCGGATTTAACCTGCTAATTTCTTGAATAACTTCTTTAAGTTCTTCCTCAGAAATGGTAAACTTTTCCATTAATTTATTGTAATGTTTCTTTACAAAATGATCAAAAGAAGTTTCTAAAATAGCAATCGCCAAGGTTCTTACTTTTTGTGCTGATTTAGTTTTTAGTTGAATGATTAAACATTCTTTTAAATCTCTTGCACCAACACCAATTGGATCTAATTTCTGAACAACATTTACTAATAATTCAAGTACTTTTTCTTCGGTTGTAAATACATTTTGAGTAAAAGCTAAATCATCTACTAAATCCAAGAGATCTCTTCTGATATACCCGCTGTCATCAATACTACCGACTAAAAATTCTGCAATACTTCTTTCTTCATCATTAAGACGAAACGTGTTTAGTTGGTTTTGCAATGATTGATGAAAAGAGGTGCCAGATGCATACGGCATTTCTCTATCTTCATCATCTGCAGCATAATTATTTGCTTGTGTTTTATAATTAGGAATTTCATCATCACTCAAATATTCATCAATATTGATGTCTTCGGTGTCAATTTTTTCGTTCCCATCATCTTCGTATTCGTTTTCTAAAGAATCTTCAAAATCTTCGGGTTCTTCTTTGCCTGTATCTAATGCCGGATTTTCTTCTATTTCTTGTTTTAAACGCTCTTCAAAGGCTTGTGTAGGCAACTGAATTAACTTCATCAGCTGTATTTGCTGTGGAGATAATTTTTGTAGTAGCTTAAAATTTAAACTTTGTTTGAGCATTTATTTTTTTATAAAATAATATTAAAATTCTGCGTTTTGTGGCGTTCTTGGAAATGGAATTACATCTCTAATGTTTCCCATTCCGGTTGTAAACTGGACCAATCTTTCAAATCCTAAACCAAACCCAGAATGTACTGCTGTTCCATATTTACGAAGATCTAAATACCACCATAATTCTTTTTCATCAATATCTAAAGCAGCCATTTTTTCTTTCAAAACATCTAAGCGTTCTTCTCTTTGAGAACCACCAACAATTTCCCCAATTCCAGGAAACAATACATCCATGGCTCTTACCGTTTTTCCATCTTCATTTAAACGCATGTAAAATGCTTTTATAGTTGCAGGATAATCAAATAAAATTACCGGACATTTAAAGTGTTTTTCTACTAAGAAACGTTCGTGTTCAGATTGTAAATCTGCACCCCATTCGTTAATTGGATATTGAAATTTCTTCTTTTTATTTGGTTTGCTATTGCGTAAAATATCAATCGCTTCTGTATAACTAACTCGTTTAAAATTATTTTCAGTAATAAAACGAAGTTTTTCTAATAAAGACATTTCACTTCGTTCGGCTTGTGGTTTTGTTTTCTCTTCTTGTGTTAAACGTTCGTCCAAAAACGTTAAATCATCTTTGCAAGTTTCTAATACATCCGCTAAAACCGATTTGATAAAATCTTCTGCTAAATCCATATTGCCGTCTAAATCCATAAAAGCAACTTCTGGTTCTATCATCCAAAATTCTGCTAAATGACGTGTTGTATTTGAGTTTTCTGCTCTAAAAGTTGGGCCAAAAGTATATACTTTTCCGAGTGCCATTGCAAAGGTTTCTGCTTCTAACTGACCAGAAACGGTTAAGTTGGTTTCTTTCCCAAAAAAATCTTGTTTGTAATCGATGTTTCCGTCTTTATCAACTGGAGCTTTGTTGGTTTCAAAAGCAGAAACGCCAAACATTTCTCCGGCTCCTTCTGCATCAGATCCTGTAATTATCGGCGTGTTTACATAATTAAATCCGTTTTTTTGAAAGTATGTATGCACGGCAAAAGAAAGTGCAGAACGAACCCTCATTACTGCACTAAATGTATTTGTTCTTATACGTAAATGTGCATTTTCTCTTAAAAATTCTAAGCTGTGTTTTTTAGGTTGAATTGGAAATTCATCCGCATTAGAATCTCCTAAAATTTGGATTTCAGAAACTTGAATTTCTACACTTTGCCCTTTTCCTTGGCTTTCAACTAAAGTTCCTTTTACACTTACTGCCGCACCTGTTGTAATTCTTTTAATTGTGGCTTCATCTGTCTTTTCAAAATCTATTACACATTGAATATTATGAATCGTAGAGCCATCATTTAAAGCAATAAAACGATTGCTTCTAAAAGTTCTAACCCAACCGTTTACGGTTACTTCTTGTAAAATTTTCTTTGCTTGTAATAATTCTAATACGCTACTTCTAATCATCTTCTTAAAATAAAAAATTAACACGATTACTAAGGTAATAATGAAAGACAAAGATACCTTTTTAGCGTAAAATTAACAACGAAACGCTTGTTAATAAAATTTGAATTTATTCTGCTTCCTCTTCCTTGTTTTCCTTGGGTGGAAAAATTTTCATAGAAGGTTCTTTAAATACTTTCTTGTTGGTAATTTTCTTTTCAAAAGAAAGCAATAAAGAGGGCAATAATAACAGGTTAGAAACCATTGCAAAAAGTAAAGTTACAGAAACTAAACCACCTAATGCAATTGTACCTCCAAAGCTAGAAACGGTAAAGACTAAAAATCCAAAAAACAAGACAATTGATGTGTAAAACATGCTCACTCCGGTTTCTCTTAACGCGCTATAAACAGATTTTTTAATTCGCCAATTGTTGGCTTGTAATTCTTGTCTGTATTTTGCTAAAAAGTGAATGGTATCATCCACAGAAATACCAAAAGCAATACTAAATACTAATATGGTTGATGGTTTTATTGGAATGCCAATAAAGCCCATTAATCCGGCAGTAATTAATAAAGGCAACATGTTTGGAATCAAAGAAATTAAAATCATTTGATAGGATCTAAACATCCAAGCCATAAAAAGGGCAATTAATAAAATGGCGAGTGATAAAGAAAGAATTAAATTGTTGATTAAATAATTGGTTCCTTTTAAAAATACCAATGCTTTTCCAGTTAAGTGCACATCAAATTTATCTGAAGGAAATTCTTTTGCAATTACAGCATTTAATCGATCTTGAATAATCGTCATTTTATCGGTTCCAACATCTTTCATAAAAGTGGTAATTCTAGCGTATCTGCCAGTAGAATCAACAAAATTAGTTAGCATTTTAGAGTTGTTGTTAGAGTTTTTTGTGTACGCAAAAATATAACTTTGCTCTTGTGATGTTGGCAATTGATAATATTTTGGATTGCCTAAATAATACGCTTGCTTAGAGTATTTCACCAAATTTGTAATAGAAATTGGTTTAGATAGTTCAGGAAAAGATTCAATAATTTCGTTAATTTCTTCCATCTTTTTTAGCGTAGAAAGTTTCATAACCCCTTTTTCTTTTTTGGTGTCAATAAAAATTTCTAAAGGCATAATTCCGCCAAATTCCTTCTCAAAAAACTTAATGTCTTTATAAAATTGCGTGCCTTTAGGCATGTCTTCAATCAAGCTTCCAGAAACTCTAATTTGATAAATTCCTATAATTCCAAAAATGATAAAAATAACTGCTGTAATATAAATTGCAATTCGGTTATGACGAACCATTTTTTCCATCCATTTTACAATAGTGTCTATCCATTTTTTTTCTAAATGATTTAGATGCTTTTTCTTTGGTAAAGGCATAAAGCTGTAGATAATCGGAATGATTAACAAGGCTAAAACAAAAATGCTGATGATATTTATAGAGGCTAAAACTCCAAATTGTTGCAGCAATTCACTCTTTACAAAAATAAAAGTTGCAAATCCAGAAGCTGTTGTAATATTGGTCATTAAAGTGGCATTTCCAACTTTAGAAATAACGCGTTGTAATGATTTTGCTTGATTACCGTGTTTCTTAACTTCTTGCTGATATTTATTGATTAGAAAAATAGCATTAGGAACTCCGATTACAATAATTAAAGGCGGAATTAAAGCGGTTAAAACGGTAATTTCATATCCAAATAAACCAATAAATCCAAATGCCCAAGTAACGCCAATCATTACGACTAAAAGTGTAATAAAAGTTGCTCGATACGAACGGAAAAAGAAAAAGAAAATAACTGCTGTAATCAATAAAGCACCAACAACAAACCATAAAATTTCATCTTGTATGTTTTGAGAATTTAAGGTTCGTATGTAAGGCATTCCAGAAACATGAACTTGTAAATTGTGCTCTTTTTCAAATTTTTTGATAGTTGGAATTAAAGTATTAAAGACAAAATCTCTACGAACTGGCGTATTTACTATTTTTTTATTGATATAAATTGCAGTTTGAACCGTTCCCGTTTTTTTATTATATAATAAATTGTCATAAAAAGGAAGATTCTCAAACAACTGTTTCTTTATTGCTGAAACTTCTTTTTGGGTGGTTGGAGTTTTATTTAATAAGGGCTCTAAAACAAATTTCCTATTCTTTCTGTCAGCTTTTAATTCTTGAACATCCGCAATAGAAACAGAAAAGGCTACTTCATTAGAAGCATCAATTTCTTTGGTAAGATCATTCCAAGCATTAAACTTTTCTGGAGTAAATAAAGTAGTATCTTTTACGGCAAGGATGATTAAATTTCCTTCTTCACCAAAAATTTTTAAAAACTGATTGTATTCTATATTGGCTTCATGATTTTCTGGCAGTAAGTTTGCTTCTGTATATGAAAATTTCATATACTTCATTTGTGTAGCCAAGAAAGCTGTAAAAGCAGCAACTAATACTAAAACAAGATACCTGTTTCTCAATATCAATCCGGCAACTTTGGTCCAAAAATTCATGCGTAAAAATTTATGCAAATGTAGGAAATGTTTAAGAACCTAACACATAAAAAAAGGAGCGTTCTAAAACGCTCCTTTTTTTAATAATATTGAATATTTGTTTATTAAACGGTCATAATTTCTTTTTCTTTCACCTCAAGAATAGTGTCCGTTTCTTTTACAAATTTATCTGTTAAAGTTTGCACTTCTGTTTCAGAAACTTTCTTTAAATCATCAGAAACGTCTAATTTCTTAATTTCGTTATTTGCATCTTTACGCGCATTTCTAATTCCAATTTTTGCATGTTCTCCCTCCGCTTTTGCTTGTTTAGATAAATTGATTCGGCGTTCTTCTGTTAAAGGCGGAACGTTAATCATAATAATGTCACCATTATTCATCGGATTAAAACCCAAGTTTGCTGCCTGAATGGCTTTTTCAATTTCTTGCAACATGTTTTTTTCCCAAGGTTGAACACTAATGGTTCTTGGGTCTGGAGTATTTACATTTGCAACTTGACTTAACGGTGTTTGAGAACCGTAATAATCTACCATAACATTTGCTAACATTGCAGGTGTTGCTTTTCCTGCTCTAATAGCTCTTAATTCTTTTATTAAATGCTCAATTGCATTTTGCATTTGTTCTTTTGTGCTGTCTAAAATAAACTCAATTTCTTCGTTCATTACTTAAAATTTTATAAAATATTTGCTAATTAATTATCAACAATTGTTCCTATTTTTTCTCCAGAAACTAGTTTTAATAAGTTTCCTTTTGTATTCATATCAAAAACAATAATAGGCAATTTATTTTCTTCACTTAATGTAAAAGCAGTCATGTCCATTACTTTTAACCCTTTCTCTATAACTTCTTTAAAAGTAATAGTATCAAATTTTATGGCATCTATATTTTTTTCTGGATCTGAAGTGTAGATTCCATCAACACGAGTTCCTTTTAAAATTGCGTCAGCATTGATTTCGATAGCTCTTAAAACGGCAGCAGTATCTGTCGTAAAATATGGATTTCCTGTTCCAGCTCCAAAAATAACAACGCGTCCTTTTTCTAAATGACGAACTGCTCGTCTCTTAATAAAAGGCTCTGCGACTTGTTCCATTTTTATAGCGGTTAGCAATCTTGTTTTAACACCAGCAGATTCAATAGCGCTTTGTAATGCCAATCCATTTATACACGTGGCAAGCATTCCCATATAATCTCCCTGAACACGATCCATTCCGTTACTCGCTCCTGCAACTCCTCTGAAAATATTTCCACCGCCAATTACAATGGCAACTTCAATACCTTTTTCGACAACTTGTTTAATTTCTTTTGCATATTCTGATAAACGTTGCGGATCAATTCCATAACTTCTATCGCCCATTAATGCTTCTCCGCTTAATTTTAAAAGAATTCTTTTGTATTGCATTTGTTGCTTTTGAATTTAAAAAGTTTCCACTTTCGTGAGAACAAAGGTTTGACAAATATAAGAATTTCCTAGAAAGCTTTTTGTATTGATGATTATGATTTTGTAAATAAAAAAACCATCCTAAAAAGGATGGTTTTAAATATAGTTCTTGAGAATTTTTAAGATTACCCTAAAGTAACTCTTTTGAATCCACTAATAGAAACATCTCCATACGTTTTAACGTATTCTGCAACATTTTTCTTTTCGTCTTTAATAAAGACTTGATCCAATAAACATTGTTCTTGATCTAATGTTGTGTTATCAGAAATGAATCTTTCCATTTTACCTGGTAAAATTCTATCCCAAATTTGTTCTGGCTTTCCTTCAGCTTTTAATTCTGCTTTTGCAGCTTCTTCAGCTTTAGCTAAAACAGCTTCAGTTAACTGAGCCATAGAAATATATTGAGGAACATTTTTCAATGTTTTCCCTAATCTACCTAGTTCAATATTATCTTTTTCGATAACTGCAATTCTTGCTTCAGTTTCTGCAGCAATAAAAGCAGGATCAAAATCTTTATAAGATAAAGTTGTAGCTCCCATTGATGCAATTTGCATTGCAACATCTTTTGTTAAAACATCCGCATTATCAACAACGCTAGTTAAACCAACTATTGCAGCAATTTTACCAATGTGAGTATAAGAACCTACATAAGCAGCTTCAATTCTTTCAAAAGCAGTAATGTCTAATTTTTCACCAATAACTCCAGTTTGCTCAACTAGTTTTTCTGCAACGGTCATTCCACCAAAATCAGCAGTTAAAAACTCTTCTTTGCTATTGTAATTTAAAGCGATGTCTGCAAATTGACCAGCTAATGTTACGAAAGATTCATTTTTACCCACAAAATCAGTTTCACAAGCTAAAACGATAGCAACACCAGCAGTGTTGTCTGCGTTAATTTTTGTTACTGCAGCACCTTCTGTAGATTCTCTATCAGCTCTTTTTGCAGCAATTTTCTGACCTTTTTTACGTAAAACATCAATTGCTTTATCAAAGTTTCCTTCTGCCTCTACTAATGCCTTTTTACAGTCCATCATTCCAGCTCCAGTTGCTTCTCTTAATTTTTTAACATCAGCAGCACTAATCTTTACTGTTTCCATGTTATGTATATTTTTTAATTATAATTATTTTGTTTCTTCAGTTGAAGTTTCAGCTTTCGTAGTTTTTTTAGCTTTTGGAGTTTCAGTTGTTTCAGCAACAACCTCTTCTTTAACCGCCTTTACTTTTTTAGCTTTTGGAGCTTCAGTTGTTTCAGTAACAACTTCTTCCTTAACTTCTTTCGTCTTTTCTTTTCCCGCTTTTCTTTCAGATAAACCGTTTGCAATAGCATCCGTAATAAAACTCAATACTTTTTCAATAGATTTAGATGCATCATCGTTTGATGGAATCACAAAATCAATTGGTCTAGGATCAGAATTGGTATCAACCATAGCAAAAATTGGAATGTTTAAGTTTTGAGCTTCTGCAACTGCAATGTGCTCTTTCTTAACATCAACTACAAAAATTGCGCCTGGTAAACGAGTCATATCAGTAATAGAACCTAAATTCTTTTCTAATTTTTCTCTTTGACGGTTGATTTGTAATTTTTCTCTTTTTGACAATGCATCAAAAGATCCATCTAACTTCATTCTATCAATAGTCGCCATTTTCTTAACAGCTTTTCTAATAGTTACAAAGTTGGTTAACATTCCACCAGGCCATCTTTCAGTAATGAAAGGCATGCTGATGCTTTTTGCTTTTTCTGCAACGATGTCTTTTGCTTGTTTTTTAGTTGCAACAAATAAAATTTTTCTACCTGAATTAGCGATTTTCTCTAATGCAGCAGCAGTTTCTTCTATTTTTGCAGCTGTTTTATACAAATCGATGATGTGTACACCATTACGTTCTGTATAAATGTAAGGAGCCATGTTTGGATCCCATTTTCTAGTTAAGTGACCAAAATGCACTCCACTATCTAGTAATTCTTTAATGTTTACTTTTGCCATTGTTTACTTTCTTTTAATTGTAGCAATAAGTAAGTAGCCTTATAAAAAGAGTCTTACCTATTTAGATGCTAAACTGTTTATTTAAATTATAAATGAACAATTCACTGCCACGTTTGAATAGAAATATCGAAATAAATTCGAGTATGCTATTAACGTTTCGAGAATTGGAACTTTTTTCTTGCTTTTTTCTGACCAAATTTCTTTCTTTCTACCATTCTTGGATCTCTTGTTAATAATCCATGAGGTTTTAAAAGCGCTTTGTCTTCTTCGTTTATAGAAACTAATGCTCTAGTAATTGCTAAACGAATTGCTTCTGCTTGACCAGTTACACCACCACCAAAAACATTTACTTTAATGTCATAAGACGTTAAGTTATCTGTTAATTGTAAAGGTTGTTGAACTTTATATTGTAAAGTTGAAGTGGTAAAGTAATTTGTAAACTCTCTTTTGTTGATCGTAATATTACCTTTCCCTTTTGTAAGATAAATACGAGCAACAGCTGTTTTTCTTCTCCCTATTTTGTGTACAGTTTCCATTATCTAAGATCGTTAAGGTTAATAGCTTTTGGTTCTTGAGCAGTGTGAAGGTGCTCAGTCCCAGCATATACATATAAATTTCTAAAAAGAGCTGCTCCTAATTTGTTTTTAGGTAACATTCCTTTTACTGCTTTTTCGATCAATCTTGTAGGATCTTTCTCAAACATTTCTGTTGCAGTTAGCGATCTTTGCCCACCAGGATATCCTGTGTGACGGATGTACGATTTATCAGCCCATTTGTTTCCAGAAAGGGTGATTTTTTCTGCGTTAATTACGACAACATTATCACCACAATCTACGTGAGGTGTAAAGTTGGTTTTGTATTTACCTCTAATTAGCATTGCTATTTTAGAAGCAAGACGACCTAATGTTTGCCCGTCCGCATCAACAACCAACCACTCTTTATTGGCAGTTTCTTTGTTTGCTGATACTGTTTTGTAACTTAATGTGTTCATTACACTTTAGTTTTTGTCAATTAATAAATAAAAATTTCCCTTAAAAAAGGTCTGCAAAGGTACAACTAAATATTAAATTGACAAATACTGTTTGTGTTTATTTTAGATGCTGAAAATTAAGAATATACAGAGAATATTTAACAAATAATTATGAGATTAAACCTCTATTTTCGTTTTGTTAATGTAACAATCTTAAATATTTGAAGTCTTTTTTACATAAAAAAGCTTTTCCTGTTTAAATCAACGAATTAGAATGATAAAAAAACTTTCAATTTTTCTCGCGTTTTGCGTTGTGCAAATTACTTATAGTCAAGAAACTATAGATGAAAAAGTAACAAAAAGAATTTACACTACAAAAAAAATTAAAACGGCACCAATTATCGATGGCAATATTACTGATGAAATTTGGAATGCTGTTTCTTGGGATACTAATTTTACGCAATTATCACCTATAGAAGGGAATCCACCAACTCAAAAAACAAAATTTAAAATTATTTATGATGATAAGAATTTGTACCTAGCTGTTCGGTGTTACGATTCTGAGCCAGATAAAATTGTAAAACGTTTGTCTCGTAGAGATGGAAATGACGGAGATTGGATTGAAATTAATTTAGATAGTTATCATGATTTAAGAACCGCTTTTGCATTTACAGTGACTGCTGCAGGAGTAAAAGGAGAAGAATTTGCTTCTTTAAATGGTAAAAGTTGGGATAAAAGCTGGAACCCAATATGGTTTGTAAAAACTAAGATTGACGAAGAAGGTTGGACAGCAGAATTTAAAATTCCGCTTTCTCAAATTCGATTTACAGATGATGTAGAACAAGTTTGGGGAATGCAAATACAACGAATGGATTTTAGATTAAATGAACGTACGCTGTGGCAAAGAATGCCAAGAACTGTTTCTGGCTGGATTAGTAATATGGGAGAATTACACGGAATTAAAAATATCAAACCACAAAAACAATTAGAAATTCAACCTTATGCAGTTGGGCAAACAGAAACTTTTGAAAAAGTATTAGGAAATCCGTTTGCAACAGGAAAAAGAAGTAGCACCAATTTTGGACTAGATGGTAAAGTTGGAATTACAAATAACTTAACGTTAGATTTTACTGTAAATCCAGATTTTGGTCAAGTAGAAGCCGATCCATCATCAATTTCATTAGACGGTTTTCAAATTTTTCAAGAAGAACAACGTCCGTTTTTTGTAGAAAATAAAAACATATTCGATTATCAAGTTACCAAAGCAGAAGCTGGTGGTCCATTTACAAGAGACAATGTTTTTTATTCTCGAAGAATTGGTAGAAGTCCGCACGGCGAAACAACAGCTAGTTCAGGAGAATTTGTACAAAGACCAGGGAATACAACTATTTTAGGAGCAGCAAAATTTTCTGGGAAAACAAAATCTGGGTTATCCATCGGAATTTTAGAAGCAGTTACTCAAGAAGAATTTGCAGAAATAGACAATAACGGAACACGAAGACAAGAGGTAATTGAACCATTAACAAACTACTTTTTAACAAGGTTGCAAAAAGAATACAACAATAGTAATACGCTTATTGGCGGAATCTTTACCGCATCAAATAGAAATTTAACTGATACAAATATCACGGATATTCATAATGCCGCTTATACTGGCGGAATTGATTTTAAACATCAGTGGAATGAAAGAACTTGGTACGCATCAGGAAATTTAGTAATGAGTAAAGTTTTAGGAAGTAAACAGGCAATTTATAATACGCAAACAAGTCTTAGACATAATTTTCAAAGAGTTGATGCAACGCATGTTAATGTAGATCCAAACAGAACATCTTTAACAGGAGCAGGAGGAAATATCAAAGTAGGAAAAGGTGGCGGAGAAAAATTCCTTTTTGAAAGTGGTGTAACTTGGCGTTCACCAGAATTAGAAATGAATGATATAGGTTTTCAACGAAATGCTGATGACATCACACATTATAATTGGATGGCATATAAATCATTAAAACCATTTTCTGTTTTTAGATCTTTACAAATAAATTATAATCATTATGCTTCTTGGAATTTTGAAGGAAAACACACCTATTTAGGCTTTAATAACAATTCTCATGCAACCTTTAATAACAATTGGGGAACTGGATACGGAATGCATTATGCAGTGGTAAATTATTCAGATTCGGCTTTGCGTGGCGGACCCATGTTGCGTTTGCCAAAATCATTTGAAACGAATTGGTATTTACAAAGTGATCAGCGTAAAAAAATGCAATTCAAAATAGAGTTGTCACAAGTAAATGGAGAAAGCAATTCTTTTACAAATAAAAATGCATCAATCAACTTAAAATACGTGCCAATTAATTCGTTTAATATTTCTTTATCAGCAGGAATTAGTGCTAACAAACAAAAATTGCAATATGTAACCACAAAATCTTTTGGAAGTGGAAATAATAGCGTTGCTAGATATGTAAATGCAAGTTTAGACCAAGATACATTTAATTTATCTTTGCGATTAAATTATACAATTACCCCAGAATTAACCATTCAATATTATGGTTCTCCGTTTATTTCTAGAGGAAGATATAACAACTTTAAATACATTGCCAATTCGTTGGCGAGCAATTTTACAGACAGATTTCAACAATACAATAGCAATCAAATTATGTACGATTCTAATTCTGATAGTTATTTGGTTGATGAAAATACGGATGCAACAACAGATTATTCTATTGGGAATCCAGATTTTTCTTTCATTCAGTTTCAATCTAATTTGGTTGCTCGTTGGGAATATATTCCGGGTTCTGAAGTCTTCTTAGTTTGGTCTCAGGGATTAACAAAAAACGGAAACCCGATGGATAAATTATTGCCAAGTTTAAACGATAATATTTTTGGGCAAACAGCACACAATATCTTTTTGATAAAAGCAACGTATCGATTTATGTTGTAGTTGATTATAAATAGATACCAAAAAGCCGAGTTTTAAAACTCGGCTTTTTTATGAAAACACATTTTTTCTTTTGTTGTTGGATGCGTAAATTCTAAAAAAGCTGCGTGTAAATGCAATCGATTTGCCTTTTTACCATACAAATCATCACCAATTATAGGAATATTTAATCCTAAAGAATGCGAGGCATGCACACGTAATTGATGTGTTCTTCCCGTAATGGGATATAAATAAACTCTAGTTGTATTGTTTTTTCGCTCGACAACTTCCCAACTAGTTTCTGCTTTTTTTCCGTGTTCAAAACACACCAATTGTCTTGGTCTGTCATCTAAATCGACACGTAATGGTAAATTAATTGTCCCAGAATTTTCTTTAAGGTTTCCATCCAATAAAGCCACATATTTTTTAGAAACAGTTTTATTGATAAACTGACGTTGTAAGTTTTTGTGTGCTTTTTTGTTTTTTGCTAAAACTAATAATCCAGAAGTAGACATGTCTAATCGATGCACAATAATTGGTCCTGAAATTGTTGGATATTGTTGCTTGATTCTTGTAAAAACAGAATCTTGAATGTGAATCCCTGGAACCGATAAAAACTCGGCAGGTTTGTGAACAACGATGACATCTTCATCTTCAAAAATGAGTTCGAGTTCTTTTCCGATTGCAGGATTTTGCAACATCGGATTTGTATCCATTTCAATTCCGGCTAACATATGCGCTAAAATAGGTTTGCATTTTCCTTGGCACGCCGGATAAAAATATTGGTGTTTTCTGACTTCTGTATTTGGCGATTTCCCCCACCAAAACTCTGCCATTGCAATGGGTTTTAAATTGTGTAAAAAAGCATATTGCAATAACTTTGGAGCAGCACATTCACCTGAGCCAGCTGGCGGATTTTGTTCTGTTATTTTTACAAACAATTCAGACAAGTTTTTAGTTTTTTTTGCGGAATTTAAAAACTGATATTGTTCAAATAAATACTGTTGTAGAGCAGCCGATTTTAGTTTCCGTTCTTCTTTTAAAGCATCAATCTGAGTTGCGAAAACAGCAAGTTTTTCTTTGATGGCGTTTAAGGTATGTTCCCAAAAGCGAGTAACATTGTTTAAAAAATATTTTGCTTCTAAACTTTCTTTGCTTAACCGTTCTTCAAAAGCGGCATATGCTTCGAGTTGTAATTCTGACTGCGCTTTTATTCTTCTAATATTTCGTTCTTTTTTAGCAACTTTTAATGCTTCTTTTTTCTCACGAATATCAATCGCAGCTTTTTTCTTTTCTGATTTTAATTGAGAAATCACCTCTAAATACTCTGTGTTTTTTTCTAAATCTTCAAGTTTAGAATTGATGTCATTTAAAACAGCTTCTTCTTGTAAAAAATAAGAGTCTTTGGTAAGCATATCAAAAACTGGCGGGACAAATTTTTTGTGAGTATTAGTGTTTGCCAATTTCCCTGAAACCGAAGTAATATATCCAATTTCTTTTTGTTTATTTTGCACCACCAAAACACCAAACATTTTACCAATAATCAATCCTTCTTTAGAGGAATCTAATCCGAAATTATGTTCAAAATCAGTTTGAGTTTTTAAATAATCTTGTACTTCTTTTGCGGCGATTTCACATAACATATGTGGTTCGTAATAAAAGGGAAAAGTAAACTTTGTTGGAAGTTTAATTTCTGTAATTGGAGTAGAGAAATGTTGAAAATGTTTAGACACAAAGGTGGAATAAAATTCTGGACAAAGATACTTTATAAAAATAGGTTTAAATAAAAATATATGGCGTTGTCACTGATTTTTTATTTAAAAGTAAAGGAATTAAATAACACATAGTTTTTCTTAGAAGGTAAATGTTCTCCCATAAACGATAAATTCTCTAGACTGTTATGAACGGTAAACTTGTGTTTTGTTTTTATTTTAGTTTGCAATGTTTTTACCAAAACATCATTAATATACCATTTTATAACATATAGATTCTTTATTTTAGTCAATTCTAGTTTAAAAGTATGCCATTGCTCGGCAGTTACTTTAAAAGTTCCCGATGAGTTTGGACTGTATTGTGATGTGCAATGTACAATGGCTTCATTAGGTTTTGCAGCTACTTCTTCTCGGTCTTCTTTGTTTCCTGATCCTATTTCAAAATCTATTTCGTAAGGTATTTTTCCAGAATGATAAATAAAAGCGCCAATGCTAGATTGATCGTATAAATCAAATTTTGGAACGTAAATGCTCCATTCATAAGTGCCAAGGTTAAAATTTTTACGTTTGGTTTTTACTTTTATTCTATCCTTACTGTTTGGTCGTGTGGTAATTTTTAAACTATTTTTTTCTAAGTGATACGATTTAGGGTGACCAAAAGAGTTGTCTATCCAATTTGTATTAAAAGCCTCTTGACTGTCAAAATTTTCTATAAAAGGAACGTTTCTTACAGGAATATTTTTAAAGAGTACATAATTGGTACAACTGCTCATGGAAACGATTATGAGTATCAGAAATATTTTAGAAGAATGGTTCATTTAAAATAGGTTGCTGTGTTGAATTTTAAAGATAACATTATTTGCACTACAATTCTTAAAACCAACGACAAAGTACAGTAAGAATTGTAGTGACAAACAAAAGAATTCCGCTAATACTTTTTGTTTTTACAAACGATTAAAAATTAGCTCTTAACGAAAAAATAAGATTTCTGCCTGGAGCAGAAATACCAGAACTATAGGGGCGATAACGTGTATCTAAAAGGTTTTCAATTCCAGAGCTAACTGTAAAATTTTTAGAAATATTGTAATTTGCTTTTATATTAAACGTTTGCCATGCAGGCGCATAATTATTACCATTGCCGTCTTTAGCATACAATTCTACTTTACTTTTTTCTCCAAAAGGTAAATCTTCAAACTTGCGTTCTGCCATATAGGTTGCATAAAGTTGTAAATGCAATTTGTTGGCATTAAAATTTAAACGAGAAATACCATAAAACGGAGCAGCATGTCTAGATGGACTTGTGCTTCCGTCGTCTAATTCTTCTTCTCCAACTTGGTAATTCAAATCTGTAGAAAAACTAAATCCGGCAGGAAATTTAATTTCTAAACCAGCCTGAACTCCATACACATTTGCGACAGCGGCATTTTGAATTGCTTGTACCTGACTTAATTGTCCGTCGTACATAATCTGACTTAAACCATTTAGTTTAAAATCTCTTTTTACCATTGCGTTTTGTAATTTGGTGTAATAACCAGTTACATCAACTTTTACAACATCGTTAAAAACTTTCGCAATTCCTACATCAATATTATAAGCATATTCAGCTTCAAGATCTGGATTAGGAACGGTTACACCACCAGCTTCTGAGTCAAAAACTTTACCAATATCATCAATATTTGGAGAACGAAAAGCAGTACCAAAGTTTGCGCTTAAAACGAAGCTTTTTGAAGGACGATATACGCCGCCAATACTTCCTGTAAAAGATTCTTTGTTTAATTTTGCCTTAGAAAAAGGGAAAGGATAAAAAGCTAGATTGTTGGTAAAATCGGCATCAATTGCAAATTGATTGTATCTTAATCCTGCCGATGCTGTAAACTTCTCTGAAACTTTAAATTCATCATTTACATAGACAGCAAACGAACTCCAAGTAGCATTTGGATATCTTGAAGGTCCAGTAGTTTCAGTGTCGGTTGAAAGATCGCTTACTACCCCAACAGATTTCACATCATCAAAAATATATTCGGTACCGTAAAAAAACGTGTGTTTTTCACTGAATACTTTGGTGAAATCTAAATTTACAGAATACGCTTCAACATTTTCTGTATTGATAGAGCGATTATTTTTATTTAAAGAGCGATCCATTCTGCTTTCTTCAAAAAATTGTTGTGCCAAACGTAAGCTCATTTCATCATATAAAGTAGTCGGTACTTTATAATTGATAGATAAATTATTCATGATCCATTTTTGTGGTCCATAAGACCATTCGGCATAACGCAAAGTTCCGTTTTTAAAACGATTATTACGATCGTATCTTCCGTAAGGTGATGTTTCTGAATAATGAAACCCAAATTGTAAATCCCATTTTTCATTAGGTGTAAATCTAATTTTTTGCATCATGTTTATTTGAGAATACGCAGTTGGAATTTGAAGTAACGGATCTTGTTGTGTAATAATTACATCTGTATTTCCTTGTCTTTCAACATAAATATCTTTAATATAGTCTTTTGGACCATGACTTCCTTGCCGTAAATGACCGTAATTCCAAGAACTTAAACTGGTAACTATTGCCCATTTTTTCCATCCAACATTTACATCAAAATGCTGAGTTTGTTCGTTGTTTGCGCTCGAAAAACGAGTAATGGCTTTTCCTGTTATTAAGGTTTTATCTGACAGTGATTCTTGTGGAGTTAAGGTTTGAAAACTCATAACACCACCAATTGCATCACTACCATAAATTACCGAACCTGGACCAAATAAAACTTCTGTTTTTTCTGTAGCAAACGGATCAATATTAATTACATTTTGTAGGTTCCCGCCTCTAAAAATTGCGGTATTCATTCGCACTCCATCAACAGTATATAAAAGACGGTTTGTAGCAAAACCTCTAATCATTGGGCTTCCGCCTCCTTGTTGACTTTTTTGAACATACACTTTCCCGGAAACACTTAATAAATCTGCAGCAGTTTGCGGATTTTGAAAAGCAATATCTTTCGCAGAAATTGTCGCTATTTTTATGGGGATGTTGCTAGACGATTGTCGCCATCTTGAGGCAGAAATCACCACTTGATCTAGACTTATATTTGTTGCTTCTAATTGAATTTTAAAATTAGATTGTTGGATTTGATCATAACTTTTTACAAGTGTTTTATAACCGAGCAAACGTATTTCTATGTTTTCTAATCCGTTTAGTTCTGAAATAGCTGCTTGTCCTTTTGCATTTGTTGTTGCAAATGTATGAGTTGATATATGAGATAAAGTAACAAATTCTAACGGGCTTCCATCTTCAGCATCTGTTATGGTTACTATTTGAGCATTGGCAATAGCAATTATACCAATAAATAACCAATATGATAATATCATTTTTTTCATTATAAAATTTTCTTCAGAAGTTAATTGATTTTTTTATTTTCAAAAGGATTAATGCGCTTCCAACCAATTTTTGCCAATTCCGATTTCAACATCTAACGGAACAGCCATTTTAAAAGCATTTTCCATTTCTTCTTTGATAATTGGTTTGATGATTTTTAACTCGTCTTTATGTGCGTCAAAAACCAATTCATCATGCACTTGTAACAACATTTTAGACTTGAAATTTTCTTTTTCAAAACGTCTGTAGATGTTTATCATTGCGAGTTTAATAATATCTGCAGCAGAACCTTGAATGGGCGCATTTACTGCATTTCGTTCCGCCGCATTTCGTACCACCGCGTTTCTAGAATTGATGTCTTTTAAATAACGACGTCTTTTTAAAACTGTTTCTACATAACCATTATCTCTAGCAAAATCGACCAAAGAAGACATGTAACTTCTTAACTTTGGATAAGTTTCGTAATAGGTGTCAATCAATTCTTTTGCTTCACTTCTAGACAAATCTGTTTGATTGCTCAAACCAAAAGCTGAAACCCCATAAATAATTCCGAAATTTACTGTTTTTGCATTACTACGTTGTTCGCGAGTAACTTCATCCAAAGGAACATTAAATACTTTTGCAGCCGTTGAAGCGTGAATATCTTCGCCGTTTTTAAAAGCTTGAATCATCGTTTCTTCTTCACTTAAAGAAGCGATAATTCGCAATTCAATTTGAGAATAATCTGCCGCTAATAATACATGATTTTTATCACGCGGAATAAATGCTTTCCTGACTTCTCGTCCACGTTCTGTCCGAATCGGAATGTTCTGTAAATTAGGATTGTTAGAACTCAATCGGCCAGTTGCAGCAACTGCTTGTGCATAGACTGTATGAATTCTTCCTGTTTTTGGATTTACTTCATTTGGCAGCGCATCAACATAGGTGCTTTGCAGTTTTTTATACTGACGAAATTCTAAAATATCTCTAATAATTTGATGCTCTTTTGCCAAGTAACTTAAAATATCTTCTGAAGTTGCATACTGACCCGTTTTGGTTTTTTTAGGTTTATCAACCAATTTTAGTTTTTCAAACAACACAATTCCCAATTGCTTTGGCGATGCTAAATTAAATTCTTCTCCAGCTTGTTCGTACACACTTTTTTCTAAACGATTAATATCTTTTGTCAACTCAGCAGACAATCCATTTAAAAATTCAGAATTGATATTGATTCCTTCAATTTCCATTGCAGTAAGTACAGAAACCAATGGAGTTTCAATTTCGTTAAACAATTTGGTGACATTTCCGCTTTCTAATTCTTTGGTAAAATGTTCTTTTAATTGCAAAGTGATATCTGCATCTTCTACCGCATATTCTGTTTGTTCTGCAATAGGAACAACACGCATTGTAAGTTGATTTTTTCCTTTTTTACCAATCAATTCTGTAATCGAAACGGGTTGATAATTCAAGTACGTTTCTGCCAACATATCCATATTATGGCGCATGTCTGGGTTGATTAAATAATGCGCAATCATCGTGTCAAACAATTTCCCTTTTACAGGCATTTGATAATTCGATAATACTTTAATATCATATTTTAAATTATGACCAATTTTTTCAATTTCTTCAGATTCAAAAAACGGGCGGAATTCTTCTAAAATAGTTGCTGTTTCCTCTTGGTTTTCTGGAAACGATACATAATATCCTTTTCCGATTTCGTATGAAAATGCGATTCCGATAAGCTCAACTTCCAAGGCTTTTAAACCTGTAGTTTCGGTATCAAAACAAACCGATGTTTGTTGCATTAATTTTTTTAGCAACATTTTTCTAGCCAAAGGCGAATCGATATGTTGGTAAAAATGATTGGTTGTTGCGATGGTTTTAAATCCTGATGCAACTTCGGCTTCAGAAACACTTCCAGTTCCTGGAGCAGCAAACAAATCGAATTGTCCATCTGCATTTGCATTCGAAGATTTTTTCACAACTTTTGGTTGTTCTTCAGTTTCTGATTCAGTAGTTTTTGTCGATTTTTCTACAGAATTTACTTTTTCTGCATTTTCAACAGCAAACGTTCTAGTAAAGTTGACCAATAAATTTCTAAACTCTAATTCGTTAAAAAGCGCTGTAACTTTTTCAATATCTGGTTGGTCGAGTTCAAAATCTTTCGCATTAAAAGTTACAGGAACATCCAACATAATTGTGGCTAACTTTTTAGAGAGCAAACCTAATTCTTTAGCACCTTCTACTTTCTCTTTCATTTTTCCTTTTAGCTCGTGTGTGTTTGCTAGCAAGTTTTCCATAGAACCGTATGCTGCTAAAAACTTTTTTGCCGTTTTTTCTCCAACGCCAGGTAAACCTGGAATGTTATCAGAAGAATCACCCATCATTCCTAAAAAATCAATGACTTGTAATGGATCTGTAACTTCAAATTTTTCTTGTACTTCCGGAACACCCCAAATATCATAACCACCACCAAAACGCGGTTTGTACATAAAAATATTTTCTGAAACCAACTGTGCAAAATCTTTATCAGGAGTTACCATAAAAGTTTGATATCCTTCTTTTTCTGCTTGTTTAGAAAGTGTTCCGATGACATCATCAGCTTCAAAACCTTCTTTTACCATAATTGGTATGTGCATGGCTTTTAAGATTTCTTGAATATACGGAACCGCAATTTTTATGGCCTCTGGAGTTTCGTCTCTATTGGCTTTGTAGGCTTCAAACATCTCTACTCTGTCTGCACTTCCGCCTTTGTCAAAACAAACAGCTAAATGATCTGGTCTTTCGCGTTTTATGACATCCAATAACGAATTCATAAAACCCATAATTGCAGAGGTATCCATTCCTTTGCTATTAATTCTTGGGTTTTTAATTAAGGCGTAATAACCACGAAAAATTAATGCAAAAGCATCTACTAAAAAAACTCTTTTTTGATCTGACATTGTAAAAATATTGAAGTGATAAATCTACAAAAACTTATGCGTTTAACGCCAATTATTTAAAATGCAATTTGTAAAAAAATGATGGATTAAAATCTTTTTGAAAGCTCTATGTAATCTAGCGGTAACAAGCATTAAAAAAAACGAAGTACATAAACCGAAAGAGAAATTTGTTTTTTAGTGGTTCATTAAAAAACAATTGATAATTGTAATTCTGATTTAAATATAAGAGAAATTTTAACACGACGTTAAAATTCATTCAGCAACTATCCGTTATATTTGTGAGATTTTTTTAAACAAGTATATATGTCGCGTTGGTTTATTCGAGTACTCATTATTTTACTCATAATTTTTGTTATAGAATTTTATGCTTTCCAAGCGATAAAAACCATTACAAAGAATAAAACCATTCGCTATTCTTGGTTGGTTGTTAGTTTGGCTGTGTACATAAATTTCTTTTACGTTTTTTTAACGTATGATAGAACTGAAGGTCAAACGTCGCAATTTCAATGGGCAGTTGGTTTTATGTTGACTGTTTTAATTCCGAAATTGGTCATCATTTTGGTGCTTTTTGGGGAAGACATTTATAGATGGATTTTAAAATTGTTTTCTGCAATTTCAAGCAATGAAACGCGTCCATTAGCGAGTAGAAGAAAATTTATTTCTCAACTCGCTTTAGGCTTGGCGGCAATTCCATTTGCTTCCTTTATTTACGGGATGATTCAAGGAAAATACAATTACAAAGTCTTAAAATACCAATTGCGTTTTAAAGATTTACCTGAAGCATTTGACGGATACACGATTACTCAAATTTCAGACATTCATTCTGGGAGTTTTACCAACAAAGAAAAAATACAATATGGTGTAGATTTAATCAATCAACAAAAATCGGATTTGATGTTGTTTACAGGTGATATAATAAATAATAAAGCACATGAAATGGACAATTGGATTGACGTTTTTGATAAATTAGAAGCCAAAGAAGGAAAGTTTTCAATTTTAGGAAACCATGATTATGGAGATTATAACGATTGGGAAAGTTCAGCAGCGAAAGCAGCAAATTTTGAAGCAGTAAAAGATGTTCATCAAAAAATTGGTTTCGATTTGTTGTGCAATGAAAACAGGTATTTAGAAAAAAATGGACAAAAAATTGCGTTGATTGGTGTAGAAAATTGGGGAAAAGGATTTAATCAAGCTGGAGATTTGCAGCGAGCGGCTACTGGCATCCAAAAAGAAGATTTTAAAATATTAATGTCGCACGATCCAAGTCATTGGGAATATAAAGTAAAAAACGATGATTTTAATTATCAACTCACGTTAAGTGGACACACACATGGTTTGCAAATGGGAATTGAAATTCCGGGTTGGATAAAATGGAGTCCATCAAAATATGTGTATAAACAATGGGCTGGTTTGTATCAAGAATTTGGAAGATATATCAATGTAAATCGCGGATTTGGATATCATGCTTTTCCGGGTAGAGTTGGAATTTGGCCAGAAATTACTGTTATTGAATTGAAAAAAGCTTGATAATCAGTAGATTTAATCAAAAATGTTATATTTGTAATATAACAAATAGTTGACTAATATGTTTTTCCCCCTAAAACTTATGGATTATGACAAAATTTGGAGAGTTAATTAATGTAAAAAAACCAGTTTTAATAGACTTTTATTTTGATTGGAACGATGAAGAAAACAACCTTGATACGTTGAAGGATGTAGCTGCTGCGTTAGGAGATAAAGCGAAAGTGATTAAAATAGATATTAAAAAGAACGAAATTCTTGCAGATACGTTGCGTGTAAAAGGAAATCCAACTTTTATGATTTATAAAAATGGCGAAATGAAATGGCGCCAAACGGGTGAGCAAGATGCCAATACTTTGATTGGTTTGGTGCAACAATACGTTTAAGCAATTGTTTTAAAAACAAATCCTTTCTCAGAAAAATAGTCCAACACTTTTGGCAATACGTATATTAGTTTTTCTACTGCTTTTTTGCTGTCATGAAAAACAATAATGCTTCCGTTTGTAGTGTTTTTTAATACGTTTTCTAAGCATTTCTCTTTAGAAATAGAAGTATCAAAATCTGCACTCAACACATCCCACATAATAATTGTATAGCCTTTTTTTAGGATTTCTTTTGCCTGTGATTTTTTTATTTTTCCGTACGGCGGACGAAAAAGCTTTGAGCCTGGAGTTTTAGAGTTTGCAGATTTCTCAACAGAGCCTGTGCTGAGCGAAGTCGAAGTACTCGAAATGACATTCTCACACGAAACAACATTTTCTAAATAGTTAATTTTTTTATGCTTTAAACCATTTAAATGATTTTGCGTGTGGTTGCCAACAACATGTTTTTCTGCTATAATTTTGTTAAAAATTTCAGGATGATTTTGTATGTTTTTACCAATACAAAAAAAGGTAGCTTTTGCATTGTGCTTTTTTAATTTTGACAAAACAAATTCGGTGATTTCTGGTGTTGGACCATCATCAAAAGTGAGAAAAATTTCTTTTTTATCCGAAGAAAAACACCACGTATAATTCTTAAAAATTTGTTGAATTATGCGTGGCGTTTTTGTAAGATAAAATTTCATAAACTTACTCTTCCATTAAATGGTCAAATAACTTCATAGAACTCATAAAATCTTGCTGTAGTTTTTTAACATAGACAGTGTCTTTATCACTTGTAGCAACTTGTTCTAAAACACCTCTTTTATACATTAATAAAACGTTTTGTAATTCATCTATAATTACACTATTAAACTTGTTATCAAAAGTACTGTACCAAAGTAATTTTTGTTGCAGTATTTTAATAAGTGTTTCAGCAGTTTTTCTTGCTTTTTCTTGCTTGCCAATTTGATAGTAAATTTCTGGATATCCTAAAGCAATGCTATAATGATCAAATTTTTCAATTGGCATTTTTTCTAAAGATAAATCTAGAATTTCTTCTGCTTTTTCAAAGTTTTTTTCATCAGCAAAAGTTTCTGCCAAACGCAACATATTATTACGTAACGAGATGGCATTTTTACGTGTCTGCTCATCAATATAAATTTTACCACTATTGATGTTTCTCCATTCTAATTTCTGAATATTGTTGTACATTTTTTCAGAATCGATTCTTCCCATATCAAACATATTTCGCTCTCTAATCTTATTTCCAGCAGCATCAACTTCAATCATTGGTGTTTTTATTGGAACCAATTTAAATGCCATTCCGTCTAATTGTAAAAAATCTTTTAACCAAATATATTCTCCATCATCATTTGCGCCACCTGTAAAATAAATAGGTTGTTTCCAATCAAAATTTGCTAGAATGTCTAACATTAAAATTCGATTTTTCGTCAAGCCTCTTGCATCAACAGTAATGTCAATATAATCAACCATTTTATCAGCATCTTTTGCATCAACAATTCCGCTTTTTAATGCATTTTCTTTGTTGACAGGAATTCTAATTTTGTTGGTTGGGTATGTTTTTAGCTTTTCTTCTCCTGTATCATAATAAGTAACAGGATTGTCGCTTGCTATCCATCTCATAAAATTTTTAATTCCGATAATTGAATCTTTAAATTGAGGATGAGGTACATGATAGGCAACATCTAAAGAACCCGTTTTGTATTTATCATGCGTTAATTGCGATGGAATTGGCGGAGCTTCATACGTTGCTCTTTTCATTTGATCGATGTACCAATCTGTAGCAAATAAACTGGTGTTTACTAATTTAATATCTCTTCGAATTCCTTCTACTTCTTGCATATACCAAAGCGGAAAAGTATCGTTATCGCCAATAGTAAACATAATAGCATTGGGATCACAAGATTCTAAATAGGCTTGTGCGTTTAAACGAGTTGTATACCGATTAGATCTATCGTGATCATCCCAGTTTTCTGTTGCCATTAAAGTAGGAACAGCTAATAATGAAATTAGAAAAACTGAAGTTGCAATCATTTTTTTGTTTCCTAAATGTTTTAAATATTGATACAAGGCAAATACGCCAAAACCAATCCAAATAGCAAAAATGTAAAAGGAACCAACGACGGCATAATCTCGTTCTCTAACTTCAAAAGATTTTGGATTTGTGTAAAAGATAACAGCAAAACCGGTAAATGCAAAGAATAAAAAGAGGGCATAGAAATTTTTCTTATCAAATTTTATTTGATATAACAAGCCGATAATTCCTAGGATTAGTGGTAAAAAATAATATTTATTTCTTCCTTTATTTTCTTTAACATCGTCTGGTAAATTTTTTTGAGAACCCAATCTGGCTTCGTCAATAAAATTAATTCCGCTAATCCAGTTTCCGTTAAATATATCTAACTGTCCTTGTTTGTCGTTTTGTTTCCCCACAAAATTCCACATAAAATAACGCCCATACATATAACCAAATTGAAAACTGAACATAAAATGCAAGTTTTCTCCAAAAGTTGGTCTTCGTTTAGATTTTGCAGGAATGCCAACAATGGTTTTGTAATTTGCCTCTCTTTCCGGATCTACCATTCTTGGGATAAATCCTTTGTGTTTTGACGAATAATTAGGCACGGTGTTTTTGTAGTTGTTTACAATAACATATTTTTCGTTTTTTAAATCCTTTTCATATTTAGGTTTCCCATCTACATAAGGTTTGGTTTTATCTAAATCGTCTGTATTGTATTTGATAGAGTAATAGGTGTCGTAAAAAACATTGGCATCGCCATATTGTTCTCTATTATAATATGCTAGTAACTCTCTTGCGCTTGACGGATTATTTTCGTTGATAGTCGTATCCGCATTTGCTCTAATTGGCAACATTAACCACGATGAAAAGCCCATCATGATAAATAAAATAGATAAAATAAGTGTGTTTAAATGTACTTTATTGTTTTTGCGCGTATATTTTATTCCAAAGTAAAAAGCTGCAAGGAGTATAATTGCTGCAATAATACTTCCAGAATTAAATGGTAACCCTATTGAGTTTACAAAAAATATTTCTGTTGAACTGAAAAATTGTAAGGTGTACGGAAATAAAAATTTAAAGACAAAAGCTAAAATTATTACAGAAATAACGGTTGCAATTGCGGTGGTTTTTATGGTTATTGTATGATATGTTTTAAAGAAATACAATAGTACAATTGCAGGAATCACCAATAATGATAAGATGTGCACTCCAAATGATAAACCTACGACAAAACTAATAAGAAGTAACCATTTATTTCCTCTTGGTAAATGCATTTCGTTTTCCCACTTTAAACCCAGCCAAAACAAAACTGCCATTAAGAAGGAAGACATTGCGTAGACTTCCCCTTCTACAGCACTAAACCAGAAACTATCAGAAAAAGTATAGGCTAAAGCACCAACAACTCCAGAACCAAGAATAGCAATAGTGTTAGATAAAGATGATTCATCCTCTTTAGAGGTCATTTTTTTAGCCAAATTGGTAATGGTCCAAAACATAAATAAAATGGTAAATGCACTTGCTAAAGCAGACATAAAGTTCACCATTTTAGCAATTCCACTTAATTCGCTAGTAAACATTGCAAAAAAGGCTCCTAACATTTGAAATAATGGTGCCCCTGGCGGATGACCAACTTCTAATTTTACTGCGGTAGAGATATATTCCCCACAATCCCAAGCACTCACTGTTGGCTCTCTTGTTAAGGTGTATGTTGTTAATGCAATAGCAAAAATAACCCAACCAGTAATTGTGTTCCATTTTTTGTATGTAGAATCTGTCATCATTAAATTTAAAGATATGTGGCGAATTTAGTAATTTATAAGTAATTTTAAGTTTCTAGAAGATGGTAACTAGCAATTTAGTGTAATAAAAATTTGTTAAAAATAAAAAAACAAAGAAAATATTTGTAGTATTAAAAGTTTGAATTAAATTTGCAGCCGAAATTGGCCTATGGTGTAATTGGTAACACACCGGTTTTTGGTACCGACATTCAAGGTTCGAGTCCTTGTAGGCCAACAAAAAACCTCACTATCTATAGTGAGGTTTTTCATTTTATGTTTTTTATCTTTTAAATTAAGAAAGTAATAACTGGTTTTAAAGAGCTTTTAGAAAGACTTTTGCTAATGCTTTTGTTGAATAATCTAAAAAGTCCACTTCTTTCATGAGTAGAAAGCGCAATTAAATCGGCATTTATTTCTTTAGAAAAATTTAAGATACCATTTTCTACAGAATCATCATTGTATACATTAATAGAATGTTTAGGGTCTTGATAGGCGCTTAAAAAACTTTCCATTTTTTGTCTCGCCTTTTTTGTGCTTTTAAATCGATTCATTGTATTTACATTCAATAAATGTATTTTACTTTCAAATTTTTGTGAAAAATTTAATAAAACTTCGAAAGATTTTCTGTCTTCTTCATTAAAGTTAGATGCAAAAACCAATTCTTTAATATTAAAGTCTTGAGGGTCGTTTTTAACAACTAAAATGGGCGCTTTAGATTCGCGAACCACCCTTTTAATATTCGAGCTAATTAATAATTCGTCAAAAATTGTTCTCTCTTTAGAGCCCATTAGAATTAAATCAGCGTTTATTTTTTTGCTAAATTTTAAAATACCTTCAGCTGGTTTCTCAAAACGTATTGCATACTTCACTTTTGTGTCGGTGCTAAAAAACTCTTTTTTAAGCTTGCTGATTTTTTCTTTTATTTTTTGAATATAGAACATACTTTGTGGTATGCCAAAATTACTACCAGAACCCATGTCTACATGACCCTTTGGGAGTTCTAATAAATGTAAAAGATGTACTTCGATTTCGGTTTCATTTGTTATTTTTGAAACTAACTTCATTGCATACTCAGACTGTACAGAAAAATCTATAGGAACTAGAATTTTTTTCATCTTGAAAAATTTTAAAAAACACTACAAGAGGTTCATAAATATACAAAAAAAATATTTAACCCTAAGCTATTTGGGTATTTATTAATAAGTTAGTATATTTGCACCGAAAATAACGTAAAAGAAGAATGAAGGGGGCTATAAGCCCCTCTTTTTATATCAAAAATGAATAAAAAAAAAGTACAAGATTTATTAGAGGAAGCATTGGCAGAAAACCAATCTTTATATTTAATTGAATTGTCTTTTTTACCAGGAAACAAAATTCAGGTTGTCGTTGATGGTGATGAAGGAATTTCTTTAAGCGAATGTATTAGAATCAATAAAAGTATTGAGAGTAGCTTTGATAGAGAAGAAGAAGATTTTGCGTTAGAAGTTACTTCTCCAGATATTGCAGAGCCATTAAAAGTTAAAAGACAGTATCTTAAAAACCTTAATAGAATAATAACTGTTAAGTTAAATGATAAAAAAATTGAAGGAACTTTAATAGAAGTAAATAAAGAAGATATAGTATTGTCTTGGAAAGCAAGAGAACCAAAGCCTGTTGGTAAAGGAAAAGTGACTGTTGATAAAACAGAAAAAATAGCTTATCAAGATATAATTGAAGCAAAAGTGAAGATAATTTTTTAATAAAAGAGTTGAATGGAAAATATAGATTTAATTGATTCATTTTCAGAGTTTAAAGACAATAAAAGTATAGACAGAGTAACATTAATGTCTATTTTAGAAGAAGTTTTTAGAGCTGCACTGAAACGTAAATTTGGATCAGATGATAATTTTGATATCATTATCAATCCAGATAAAGGAGATTTAGAGATTTGGAGAAATAGAGTTGTGGTTGCAGATGAAATGTCAGAAGACGATAATGAAGAAATAGAACTAACTGAAGCTAGAAAAATTGAACCAGATTTTGAGATTGGTGAAGATGTATCTGAAGAAGTAAAATTAATTGATTTAGGTAGAAGAGCTATTTTAGCATTGCGTCAGAATTTGATTTCAAAAATTCAAGAGCACGATAGCACAAACATCTTTAAACAATTTAAAGATTTAGAAGGAGAAATTTATAGTGCAGAAGTGCATCATATTCGTCATAATGCAGTAATTTTACTTGATGATGAAGGAAACGAATTGGTATTGCCTAAAAGTGAACAAATTCGTTCAGACTTTTTTAGAAAAGGAGATTCTGTTAGAGGTGTTATTAAAACGGTAGAATTAAGAGGAACAAAACCGGCGATCATTTTATCAAGAACATCTCCAGAGTTTTTAGTGAAATTATTTGAACAAGAAATTCCAGAAGTTTTTGACGGATTGATTACCATTGAAGGTGTTGCAAGAATTCCTGGCGAAAAAGCAAAAGTAGCTGTAGATTCTTATGACGATAGAATAGATCCTGTTGGAGCTTGTGTTGGAATGAAAGGATCTCGTATTCATGGAATTGTTCGTGAATTAGGAAATGAAAACATTGATGTCATAAATTATACAAAAAACGAACAATTATATATAGCTAGAGCATTAAGTCCAGCAAAAATTGTTTCAATGGAAATCAAACCAGCAGAAGAGGTTATAGATGGTAAAAAAGGACGTGTAAATGTATTCTTAAAACCAGAAGAAGTTTCTAAAGCAATTGGTAAAGGCGGTGTAAACATTCGTTTAGCTAGTCAATTGACTGGTTATGAAATTGATGTGCAACGAGAAGGGATAGAAGATGAAGATGTTGAATTAACAGAATTTGGTGATGAAATCGAAGGATGGGTAATTGACGAATTGAAAAAAATAGGTTTAGATACTGCAAGAAGCGTCTTAGAAAAAGATGTAGCAGAATTACTGAAAAGAACAGATTTGGAAGAGGAAACAATTCTAGAAGTTCAAAGAATATTAAAAGACGAATTTGAAGATTAATAGATCAATCTGAAAAGCATAAATTATTCTGAGAATATAACTATACAGTGTATAAAGTGTGTTTTCTTTAAAAGCAAAATAGTAAAAATATATGGCTGAAGGCAAAACAATGAGGCTTAATAAAGTTTTAAGAGAATTAAACATCTCTCTAGATAGAGCAGTAGAACATTTATCAAAAAATGGGCACGAAATAGACGCGCGTCCAACTACTAAAATATCTGGTGATGTGTATCAAGTTTTACTGGATGGTTTTCAAACAGACAAAACTAAAAAAGCAGCTTCAAAAGAGGTAGGAGAAGAAAAGAGAAAAGAAAAAGAAGCCATAAGATTAGAGTTAGAAGCTAAACTTGAGAAAAAACGTTTAGAAGAAGAAGCTAAAAGAGAAGTCTTAAAAGCGAAAGCTGAAAAAGTGGAGGTTAAAACTGTTGGTAAGATTGATATCAATCCGCCTGCTACTAAAAAGCAACCAAAACCAGAAGCCGAAAAACCTGTTGAGAAGCCAGCTGTAAAAGAAGAGAAACCTGTTGAAAAGAAAACAGAAGAGAAAGAACAACCAAAGGCAGAAGAAAAAGTAAAAGAAGAAAAACCTGTTGTAAAAGAAGTAAAAGAAATTAAGGAGGTTAAAAAAGTAGTAAAAGAAGAAGTTGCTCCTGTTGTAGAAGAAGAAATTACCGCAGAAAATGCCGAAAAACTTACGACGCAATATAAAAAATTAGACGGGCCAAGAATTACGGGTCAAAAAATTGACTTAAAGCAATTCGAAAAGCCTAAAAAGAAGAAGCCAGAAACAAAACCGGCGGCTAAAAATGCTGCTGCTGATAAAAAGAAAAGAAAAAGAATTGTTAAGCCAGCAAATAACGCTAGAAACAATCCTGGAAGATCTGCTGGCGGAAATAATAGAGGAGGGTTTAAGGGAAGAGGTCCTGCAAGACCAGCTGTAAAGAAAGAAGAACCAACAGAGGCAGAAGTTCAAAAGCAAGTACGTGAAACGTTAGAAAGGCTTCAAGGAAAATCTAGTAAAGGAAAAGGAGCAAAATATAGAAGAGATAAAAGAGATCAACACAGACATCAGTCAGAAGTAGATCAAGAACTAGCTGCTGCAGAAAGTAAAATCTTAAAAGCAACAGAATTTGTTACCGTAAGTGAAGTTGCAACTATGATGGATGTTCCTGTTACTGATATCATTTCGGCATGTATGTCTTTAGGGATGATGGTAACAATGAATCAGCGTTTAGATGCTGAAACATTGGTAATTGTTGCAGAAGAATTTAACTACAAGGTAGAATTTGTTGGAGCAGAAGTTGAAGAAGCTGTAGTTGAAGTTGAAGATAAACCAGAAGATTTAGAAACGCGTGCGCCAATTATTACGGTGATGGGTCACGTAGATCACGGTAAAACATCTTTATTAGATTATATTAGAAAAGCAAATGTTATTGAAGGAGAATCTGGAGGAATTACACAACATATTGGTGCGTATTCTGTAAAGGTTGGAGATCAAAAAATAGCATTTTTAGATACTCCTGGTCACGAAGCCTTTACGGCAATGCGTGCTCGTGGAGCTCAAGTTACAGATTTAGTAATTATTGTAGTTGCAGCAGACGATGATGTGATGCCGCAAACTAAAGAGGCAATTTCTCATGCGCAAGCAGCAGGAGTTCCAATCATATTTGCAATCAATAAGATTGATAAACCAAATGCAAATCCAGATAATGTAAAAACACAATTGTCTGCGATGAATTTATTAATAGAAGAATGGGGAGGAAATATTCAATCGCAAGATATTTCTGCTAAAACCGGAGAAGGAATTCCAGAGTTATTAGAAAAAGTTTTATTAGAAGCAGAGGTTTTAGAATTAAAAGCAAATCCAAATAAATTAGCAACTGGTGCAGTTGTTGAAGCTTTATTAGATAAAGGTAGAGGGTATGTTACTACAATTTTAGTACAAGCCGGAACTTTAAAAATAGGCGATTACATGCTAGCTGGTAAAAACAGTGGTAAAGTAAAAGCCATGTTCGATGATAAAGGAACCAACTTAACAGAAGCAAAACCATCAACACCAGTATCTATATTAGGTTTAGATGGCGCGCCACAAGCTGGAGATAAATTCAATGTGTTTGAAGACGAAAGAGAAGCAAAACAAATTGCATCTAAACGTTCTCAATTACAAAGAGAGCAATCTGTAAGAACTCAGAAAACATTAACGTTAGACGAAATTGGAAGAAGAATTGCTTTAGGAGACTTTAAGGAATTAAACATCATCTTAAAAGGAGATGTAGATGGTTCTGTAGAAGCATTAACAGATTCTTTCCAGAAATTATCTACAGATGAAATTCAAGTAAATATCATTCATAAAGGAGTTGGAGCCATTACAGAATCTGATGTGTTATTAGCATCAGCATCTGATGCAATTGTAATTGGATTTAACGTTCGCCCACAAGTAAATGCAAGAGTTATAGCAGATAAAGAAGAGGTAGATATTAGAAACTACTCAATTATTTACGATGCAATTAACGATCTTAAAGATGCGATGGAAGGAATGCTTTCTCCAGACATGAAAGAAGAAATTACCGGAAATGTTGAAATTAGAGAAGTGTATAAAATTTCTAAAGTTGGTAATATTGCAGGTTGTATGGTGATGTCTGGTAAAATCTTAAGAAGCTCTTTAATTAGAATTATTAGAGATGGAATTGTTGTTCATTCAGGAACTTTAGAAGCATTAAAGCGATTTAAGGATGATGTGAAAGAAGTTGCTAAAGGATATGATTGTGGTATTCAAATAAAAGGATACAATGATATCAAACAAGGTGATGTTATTGAAGCATACCACGAAGTGGCTGTGAAGAAAAAATTGAAATAACAATCAATTATAAGCATAAAAAAAGGAGCGAATATTCGCTCCTTTTTTTGTTTGTACTTTTATCTTTTATCTAGGAACAATAATTGCCGATGGAAATTTCTTTTTAATTTCATTTAAAATCTTATCAGCTTCCAATCTAGTTTTGTAATCCCCAACTTGCACTTTCCATTCTGGAGATTCAAATAAAATATAGGTTTTAATTGTTGGACGCTCTATTCTAAATTTACTTTGCGTAGTTTTAATTGCAGTTTCATGTCCGCTTTCTAACTGAATTCTAAACCCATAGCCATTTTTTTTGTTGTACTCTATCTTCTTTTTAATAAGAGATTTTACCTCGTTACTCGTGTTTGTTTGCCCATTTACATTCGTTATTCCAATAATAATTGTAAATAAAAAATACACAAAAATTGATTTCATATTCATCATTTAAAAACTTTTTTACAAAAGTAACAACTTGTTTCATACAAGTTTAGTATTCACCTTTATTTAGAATCGATATAAATTATGAATTAACATTATATTAGCATTTCAAAATTTGGAGATAAATGCTACTTTTGTGGAGCTGTTCAAACATCTGTTTATTTAGATTTTGAATTTAATATAAGCATCAAACTAGATAGAAAATTTATATTTTATAATATGAAAAGTGTGGAAAAACACAGTAAATTAACCAGATTACTACTAAAAAGTTTTACTTTCCTTTTAATTTTTTCAATGAGTCTTTCTATGCATGCGCAAGCAACTGTAGATGCGGCAAGACAATCAGAAGGTAGAAAATTGTTTAAATCATTATGTTCTTCGTGTCATAAACTTGATAAAAAGTTTATTGGGCCGGCTTTAGGTAAGATTGAAGAACAAAAAGATGCAGCTTGGTTAAAATCTTGGATTAAAGATAACAATGCTTTTAGAGCTTCTGGGAATGCAGATGCTATTGCAATTTTTGAGGAGTTCAATGGTGCAGCAATGACAACCTTTCCTCAGTTAACAGATAAAAATATCGAAGACATTCTTTATTATACTACTGTTGGCGAGCCTAAAAAAGCGGCACCTGCAGGAGGTAATGCTACTGTTGTCGTAGAAAAAGAAGCTTCTCCGTGGTTAACTAGAATTCTAATTGCAATTATTGTAATTGGTCTTTTAATTATTGCTAACTTATTAAAAGTGATTAGCCTATTAAAAGGAGCGCCAAAAACGCCAGGGTTACTAGCAAATGTACAAGAGTTGTGGGTTGGGTTTAAAAGAAATACATTTTTACATGTGTTACTTACCATCTTTTTAGCCTTAACAACTGCTTATGTGTTATTTGGAACATTATTTCAAATTGGTGTTGATGAAGGATATCAACCAATTCAGCCAATTGCTTTTTCGCATGCTATTCATGCAGGTGATAATAAAATAGATTGTCAATATTGTCACTCATCAGCAAAGCATAGTAAAACTTCAGGGATTCCATCAGCAAATGTTTGTATGAATTGTCATAAAAATATTTCAGAAGTTGCAGATGATACTAAGATTGAATCTATGAATATGGGTAAAAAAGAATTAGACAAAGAAATTCAAAAATTATATACAGCTGCTGGTTGGGATGCAGATAATTTAACATATACAGGAAAAACACAGCCTATTAAATGGGTTAGAGTTCATAATTTACCAGATTTTGCATATTTTAATCACTCACAACACGTAACAGCAGGTAATCAAAAATGCCAAACATGTCATGGTCCGGTTGAGACGATGGATGAAGTATATCAGTTTTCTCCATTAACAATGGGTTGGTGTATCAATTGTCATAAACAAACAAAGGTAGATTTAAAAGGAAATGCATATTACACTAAAATCCACGAAGAGTTGTCTAAAAAATATGGTGTTGAGTCTGTAACAGTTGCTCAATTAGGTGGAAAAGAATGTGGTAAATGTCACTATTAATAATTAGAAAGTAAAAAACAAGTATATACATGGCTTCAAACAAAAAATACTGGCAAAGTGTTGAGGAACTTAAAGAAGGTTCTATTGTTGAAACGCTAAGTAAAAATGAATTTGTAGAAGAAATTCCAACAGATGAATTTTTAGGAGATAAAGAAACTTTAGAAGCATCATCTACAACAAGAAGAGATTTCTTAAAATATGTAGGATTTACAACTGCAGCTGCATCTTTAGCTGCTTGTGAGGGCCCTGTTAGAAAATCTATTCCGTATGTGATAAAACCAGATGATATTACAGTTGGTCTTGCAGATTGGTATGCAACAACAATTGCAGATGGTTATGACTTCGCAAATATTTTGGTAAAGACGAGAGAAGGTCGTCCTATTTTAGTAATGCCAAATAAAGAAGCTAACGGAAAAACAAATGCGCGTGTTCAAGCTTCGGTTTTATCTTTATATGATAATCAATTACGTTTAAAAGAACCTCAAAACAGAGAATCTTTTTTAACTTGGGAGGACGCAAATACTCAAATAGCTAAAAAATTAAATGATTTAAAAACTGCAAATGAAGCTGTTGTTTTATTAACAGGAACATTGGCAAGTCCATCTACAGAAAAAATTATCTCAGAATTTACAACTGCATTTCCAAATGTAAAACATGTTGTATATGATGCAGTATCAGAATCTGGAGCTTTAGATGCATTTGAAGCTTTTTACGGAACACGTTCTTTACCAACATATCATTTTGATATAGCAAAAGTGATTGTTTCTGTTGGAGCAGATTTCTTAGGAGATTGGCAAGGTGGTTATGATAAAAGTTATACAGAAGGTAGAAAACCTGCAGAAGGTAAAATGTCTCGTCATATTCAGTTTGAATCTAACATGACATTAACTGGAGCAAATGCAGATAAAAGAGTTCTTTTAAAACCCTCTGAACAAGTTTTTGCTTTAATCAATTTATACAATCACGTAACTAGTTCTAGTTTATCTTCTAAAGCAACACCTGTTGATGCAGAAATAAAGAAAGCAGCTGATCAGTTAAAGAAAGCTGGTGCAAACGGAGTTGTAGTTACTGGTTTAAATGATAAAAATGCTCAAATAATTGCAATGGCAATTAACATTGCATTGCAAAGTAGGGTAATGGATGCGGCTACAACGAATACTATCAGAGAAGGAAACGATGCTGATGTTGCTGAATTCGTTGCTGATATGAAATCAGGAAAAGTAAAAGGGTTAATTACACACAATGTAAATCCGGTGTACTCTTTACCAAACGGAAGTGATTTTGCGAAACAAATCGGTAAATTAAAATTATCGGTTGCGTTATCTGAACAATTTGATGAAACAGCAAGTGCAACAGAATTTGCATTACCAATGTCTCATTTCTTAGAATCTTGGGGCGATGTTAGTTTAACTTCAGGTGTTCATAGTTTGGTGCAACCAACAATTCAGACTTTATTTAATTCTCGTCAATTACAAGATGTATTGTTAAATTGGTCTGGAAACTCAACTTCTTATTACGATTATTTAAAAGCTTTTTGGGCTTCAAATATATTAAAAGGAAAATCATGGAGTCAAGCATTGCATGATGGAACATTTAAAAAAGCTGCTTCTAATTCAGTTGCTGCAAAATCTGTAGATATTTCAGCAGCAGTTTCTAGCTTAAATAAAAAAACAACCTCTTCTAGTATGGAGTTAAACTTGTTTACGTCAATCGCTTTAGGTGATGGTAAACAAGCAAACAATCCATGGTTACAAGAATTGCCAGATCCATTAACAAGAGCAGCTTGGGATAATTATATTACCATGTCTATGCCAGATGCTAGAGAATTAGGTTTTTCTAATCCGGTGCAAGATAATGGAGCAATCGACGGGCAATATGCAAATATTACTGTAAATGGAGTGACAGTTTCTAATATTCCAGTGATGGTTCAACCAGGACAAGCAAATGGTTCTATTGGTTTAGCTTTAGGATATGGAAGAACTCAAAACTTAAAAGATGCAATGGTTGTTGGAGTAAATGCATTTCCATTATACTTCAATTCAAATTATATACAAACAGGTGTTTCTATAGAAAAAGCGAGCGGAACACATAAGTTTGCATGTACACAAGTACAAAAAACAATTGCAGGAAGACACGACATTTTAAAACAAGCTACTTTAGCGCAATTAAATGATCATTCTTTAGATCCAAAAGAGACTTGGAATAAACCAGCAATGGCATCATTAAATCACAAAGAAGTAGAAGCAAATTCTGTAGATCTTTGGGATGCACAAGATCGTAGCATTGGTCATCATTTTAATTTATCAATCGATTTAACATCTTGTACAGGATGTGGAGCTTGTGTAGTTGCATGTCATGCAGAAAATAATGTTCCGGTTGTTGGGAAACACGAAGTAAGAGTTGGTAGAGATATGCACTGGTTGCGTATTGACAGATATTATTCTTCTGAAGCTAGTGAAGTGGGTTCAAAAGAAGGAAAAATAACAATAGCGGAGTTTTCTAAAAAATATCCAAATATTGCAGACAAAGATTTAGAAAGAAAATATGCTGAAAAAGTTCTTGAATTAAGTGGTGGAGATTTATTTGCTACTATAGAAACTACAGCAGAAAATCCTACGGTTGCTTTTCAACCAATGATGTGTCAACACTGTAATCACGCACCGTGTGAAACGGTTTGTCCTGTTGCAGCAACATCTCACGGTCGTCAAGGTCAAAATCAAATGGCATATAACCGTTGTGTAGGAACAAGATATTGTGCAAACAACTGTCCATATAGAGTTCGTCGTTTCAACTGGTTTCAATACAGTAATAATAACGAGTTTGACTTTAACATGAATGATGAATACGGTAAAATGGTGTTAAATCCAGATGTTGTAGTTCGTTCTAGAGGAGTTATGGAAAAATGTTCTATGTGTATTCAAATGACTCAAGCTACCATCTTAAAAGCAAAAAATGAAGGTAGAAAAATTGATAAAAATGAATTTTCTACAGCATGTTCAGCAGCTTGTACAACAGGAGCAATGGTATTTGGAGATATCAATAATCCGGAGGATACAGTTGCACAATTAAAAGATGATAAAAGAGCTTTCCACGTGTTAGATTATATTGGTACAAAACCAAATGTAGTG
This sequence comes from Polaribacter huanghezhanensis, assembly GCF_030444335.1. Classification (NCBI taxonomy): domain Bacteria; kingdom Pseudomonadati; phylum Bacteroidota; class Flavobacteriia; order Flavobacteriales; family Flavobacteriaceae; genus Polaribacter; species Polaribacter huanghezhanensis. Next base: position 1,136,386 of record NZ_CP128595.1, read on the forward strand.
TATCAAGTAAAGGTTAATAATACAAACGAAGCGTAATTAAAAATTAAGATATAGCAGATGTCTCATTACGAAGCACCCATTAGGGAACCATTAATATTAGGTGATAAAAGTTACCACGATATTACTGAAGATATTGCAAGACCTATTGAAGGAAAGGCAAATAAAAATTGGTATATAGCATTTTATATTTCTTTAGCAGCAATGTTATGGGGATTTGGATGTATTTTCTATACTGTAGGAACAGGAATTGGAGTTTGGGGATTGAACAAGAACATAGGATGGGCTTGGGATATTACAAACTTTGTATGGTGGGTTGGTATTGGTCATGCCGGTACGTTAATTTCTGCTGTACTTTTATTATTCCGCCAAAAATGGAGAATGGCAATTAACCGTTCTGCTGAAGCAATGACAATCTTTGCTGTTTTTCAAGCAGGATTATTTCCAATTATCCACATGGGAAGACCATGGAACGGATATTGGGTGTTGCCAATTCCAAATCAATTTGGATCATTATGGGTAAACTTTAACTCACCATTACTTTGGGATGTATTTGCAATTTCAACCTATTTATCAGTATCATTGGTTTTCTGGTGGACAGGTTTATTACCGGATTTTGCAATGATTAGAGATAGAGCAGTAAAGCCTTTTCAAAAGAAAATCTATTCGTTATTATCTTTTGGATGGTCTGGAAGAGCAAAAGACTGGCAACGTTTTGAAGAAGTATCTTTAGTATTGGCAGGTTTAGCAACTCCATTAGTACTTTCTGTACACACAATTGTATCGATGGATTTTGCAACATCAATCAATCCAGGATGGCACTCAACAATTTTTCCACCATATTTCGTAGCTGGTGCAATCTTTTCTGGATTTGCAATGGTACAAACCTTGTTGGGAATTATGCGTAAAGTAACCAACTTAGAAAACTACATTACTCGTTTACATATAGAATATATGAATATGGTAATCATCTTAACAGGTGGTATTGTAGCTGTTGCATATGCGTCAGAATTCTTTATTGCTTGGTACACAGGTTCTCCTTACGAGAATTACACATATATGTCTGTTGGAGCAGCAACGGGTCCTTATGCTTGGGCATTTTGGTCTTTGATATTATTTAATATTGCAATTCCACAGTTATTATGGATTAAGAAGTTTAGAAGAAGTTTTATTATTTCTTTTATCATTTCTATTGCCATTAATATTGGAATGTGGTTTGAGCGTTTTGATATTATCGCAATTGTATTAAGTAAAGGTCATTTACCATCAACTTGGTGGCGTTTTGAACCAACATTTGTAGATATAGGAATCTTTATTGGAACTATTGGATTCTTCTTTGTATTGTTTCTACTGTATGCAAGAACTTTCCCAGTAATTGCACAAGCAGAGGTAAAAACGATTTTGAAATCTTCAGGAGAAAATTATAAAAAATTAAGAGACGGAAATCATGAGTAATAAAGTTATACACGCATTTTATAATGATGATGAAGTTGTTCTTGACGCTGTTAAGAAAGTAAAAGCAGCACATCATCATATTGAAGAAGTATTTTGTCCTTTTCCGGTTCATGGATTAGACAAAGCCATGGGTTTAGCACCAACACGTATTGCTATTGCATCATTTATGTATGGAGTATTAGGTTTGGGTACTGCAATTTGGATGACTAATTATATGATGATTCAAGATTGGCCACAAGATATTGGAGGGAAACCAAACTTTTCTTGGTGGTTAAATATGCCAGCATTTGTGCCAATTTTATTTGAATTAACAGTTTTCTTTGCAGCTCATTTAATGGTAATTACTTTTTACATGAGAAGTAGAATTTGGCCATTTAAAGAAGCTGAAAACCCAGATCCAAGAACTACAGATGATCATTTTTTAATGGAAATTCCTGTTCATAATAATGAAGAAGAATTAATAGCATTATTAAAAGAAACGGGCGCTGTAGAAATAAACGTAGTAGAAAAGCACTAATAAAGAGACGATGAAGAATTTTACAAAAATAATTTTCGCTTTAATAGCACTAGTAACAATTGTTTCTTGTGGAGACAAACGTACGCGAAGTGTACAATACATGCCAGATATGTATGTAGCTGTTCCTTATGAACCAAATGGAGCTAATGGATTAAATGACAATCCAAATGGTTCTAATTTAAAACCAGTTGAAGGAACAATCGCTAGAGGACAAGTGCCTTATGATTACCCAAATACTACTGAAGGATATAATGCTGCATTAAAAGAATTAAAATCTCCATTAGAAGATACTGAGGCAAATATGACAAACGGGAAAAAAATGTTTGGAATTTACTGTGCAACTTGTCATGGAGTTAAAGGAGATGGAAATGGTGTTTTAGTTCAAAGAGATAAGTTTAGTGGAGTTCCAAATTATAAAGATAGAGCTATTACAGAAGGAAGTATTTATCACGTAATTATGTATGGTAGAGGAATTATGGGTTCTCATGCATCTCAATTAACCGTAAAAGAACGTTGGCAAGTTGTTCACTATGTAGAAAAACTAAGAAACGATTTATTAAAATAAGTCTTTAAAAGATAGAATTAAAAGATATGTATCAATTCTCAGGTAAATTAAAAACATTCTCAATTGCTTTAATGATTATTGGAGCATTGGGTGTTGGATATAGCTTTTTAACTGCACCAAAAACAGTTGAAGATGCTAAAGAAATTATAGCAAGTCAACATGATGGTCATGAAACAGAAGTAACTACTCATAAAGCTCCAGTAGATTCACACGCAAAAACAGATGAGCATGAAACAACAGAGGTTCATGCAGATGAGGAACATGCAGATGAGGAACATGCAGAACATGTATTTCACGCCTTGCAAAACAGACCTTGGGCTGCGAGTTATGTAGCTTTATTTTTCTTTTTAGGAATTTCATTATTAGTATTGGCATTTTATGCAATACAAAGAGTAGCACAAGCAGGTTGGTCTATTGTTCTTTTTAGAGTGATGGAAGCAATTTCAGCAAACTTAGTTCCTGCAAGTATTTTAATGTTTGTTCTTATTATGACTTCTGTAGGTCATATAAATCATTTATTTCCTTGGATGGCAGAAGGAACTGTAGATCCTACAAGTCCAAATTATGATGCAATTATTGATGCGAAGTCTTGGTGGTTAAATATCCCAGGATGGGCAATTAGAAGTATTGTATACTTATTAGGATGGAACGTGTATCGTTTCTTTACAAGAAAATTATCGATAGCAGAAGACACTGCAAATGATGAAAATAAAACATATAAGAAAAACTACCACGCGTCTGTTATCTTTTTAGTATTCTTTATGATTACTGAATCTATGATGTCTTGGGATTGGATTATGGGATTAGACCCACACTGGTTCTCAACTTTATTTGGATGGTATGTGTTAGCTACTTTATTAGTAAGTGCTTTAACAGTTATCGCATTTGTAACGATTTACTTACGCTCTAAAGGACATCTACCATTTGTAAATGATAGCCATTTACACGATTTAGCTAAATATATATTTGGATTTAGTGTATTCTGGACGTACTTATGGTTTGCACAATTTATGCTAATTTGGTATGCAGACATGTCAGAAGAAACCGTTTATTTCATTGCAAGGTTTAATGAATATAAATTGCCATTTTTAGGAATGCTTGTGATGAACTTTGTATTTCCAATACTGATATTAATGAATAGTGACTTTAAAAGTAAAGCATGGTTTGTTGTCATTGGCGGATTGGTAGTTTTAACAGGGCATTACATAGATGTATTTGTAATGATTATGCCAGCAACAGTTGGCGATCAATGGTTTATTGGAATACCAGAATTAAGTGCATTAGCATTTTTTATTGGACTCTTTATATTTGTTACTTTCAGAGCATTTGCTAATGCAGCACCTTTAGCAAAAGGCAATCCATTTTTGCACGAAAGTGAACATTACCACTATTACAATATTGAACACGAAGGAGAAGAAAATCATCATTAATAATTAAATAATTAAGACAAAATAATATGCTAGCTTTATTTTATATTTTTATAGCTGTTGCAATCGGTGTAAGCTTTTGGCAAATCACAAGAATTTTAGATTTAAGATCAGTAATTGCTTCAGACAAAGATAATGATACACAAGGAAAAATATTTCTTTGGTTCACAGCATTCTTTTATGCAATGATGATTTATTGCTTAATTTTTATGAATGTATTAATGTTGCCAGAATCTGCTTCTTTTGAAGGAGAACATGATGATAATTTATTCGATATTACATTTATTTTAATCGGAGTCGTTCAGTTTATAATGCAATTTTTATTATTCTATTTTGCATATAAATACAGAGGGAAAAAAGATAAGAAAGCGTTATTTTATGCTGATAGCCATAAGTTAGAAGCAATTTGGACCATTACACCAGCAGTCGTTTTAGTTGTTTTAATTGGTTACGGATTATGGCAATGGAATAACGTAATGGATTTATCTAATGAAGAAGATCCATTAATTATAGAAGTTTACGGAAGACAATTTAACTGGCAAGCACGTTATGCAGGAGATGACAATGCACTTGGTAGAGGAAACGTAAATTATATCAAAGGAATTAACACAATGGGTGTTGATATGTCTGATTTAAATGCGCAAGACGATAAGCAGGTTACAGAAATTCATTTGCCAAAAGGGCGTAAAGTGATTTTTAAATTCCGTTCTCAAGATGTTTTACACTCAGCTTATATGCCACACTTTAGAGCACAAATGAACTGTGTTCCAGGAATGGTTACCCAATTTGGTTTTACACCAAAGTTTACCACCGAAGAAATGCGTCAGCAATCAGAAGTAATTGCTAAAACAGCAGATATTAATAAAATACGTGCTGCAAAAGGCGAGGACCACTACGAATTTGATTTTATACTATTGTGTAATAAAATTTGTGGAGCTTCGCATTTTAATATGCAAATGAAAATAGTTGTTCAAGAAGAAGACGCTTTTAATAAGTGGATTGCAGAACAACCAACATTAGCAGAAGTTATTAAATAAGATATTTTAAAGTAGATAATAAAAAAGAAGATATGTCAGAACATCATCATAAAGAAACATTTGTAACAAAATACATCTTTAGCCAAGATCACAAAATGATTTCTAAACAGTTTTTAATAACTGGTATGTTTATGGGAGTTATTGGAGTGTTTATGTCAATGTTATTTCGTTTGCAAATTGCATGGCCAGAAAAATCATTTTCAATTATTGAAGCTTTTCTAGGAACTCATCAAACAGATGGAGTTATGAGCCCAGATATATACTTAGCCATAGTTACAATTCACGGTACAATCATGGTGTTTTTTGTACTTACTGCTGGTTTAAGTGGTACATTTTCTAACTTATTAATTCCTTTACAGATTGGTGCTAGAGATATGGCGTCAGGATTTTTAAATATGATTTCTTACTGGTTATTCTTTATTTCTAGTATAATAATGCTAGTTTCTTTATTTGTAGAAGCTGGACCTGCATCAGCGGGATGGACCATCTACCCACCATTAAGTGCATTGCCACAAGCAATTCCAGGATCTGGATTAGGAATGACTTTATGGCTTACATCTATGGCGATATTTATTGCTTCTTCTTTAATAGGATCTTTAAATTATATCGTTACTGTTTTTAACTTAAGAACAAAAGGAATGAAAATGACAAGATTGCCTTTAACAATGTGGGCTTTCTTTGTTACTGCTATAATTGGAGTTGTATCTTTTCCTGTATTATTATCTGCAGCACTTTTATTGATTATGGACAGAAGTTTTGGTACTTCATTCTTCTTGTCAGATATTTTTATCAGTGGAGAAGTTTTACATTATCAAGGAGGTTCACCAGTTTTATTTGAACATTTATTCTGGTTCTTAGGACATCCAGAAGTATATATCGTTATTCTACCTGCAATGGGAATTGTTTCCGAAATTATTGCGGTAAACTCACGAAAACCAATATTTGGTTACAGAGCAATGATTGGTTCAATTTTAGCAATTGCATTTTTATCAACTATTGTTTGGGGTCACCACATGTTTATTTCCGGGATGAATCCTTTCTTAGGATCCGTATTTACATTTACAACCTTATTAATTGCAATTCCATCAGCAGTAAAAGCTTTTAACTGGATAACAACGCTGTGGAAAGGAAATTTACAGATGAATACGGGGATGTTATTCTCTATCGGATTTGTTTCTACTTTCGTTACTGGAGGTTTAACTGGTTTGGTTTTGGGAGATTCGGCATTAGATATTAATGTTCATGATACGTATTTTGTAGTTGCTCACTTTCATTTAGTAATGGGAGTATCTGCAATCTTTGGAATGTTTGCTGGTGTGTATCACTGGTTTCCAAAAATGTATGGCAGAATGATGAATAAAGTATTAGGATATTGGCATTTCTGGTTGACAATTACTGCTGCGTACGGGGTATTTTTCCCAATGCACTTTATTGGTTTAGCAGGATTACCAAGAAGATATTATACCAATACAAATTTTCCAATGTTTGATGATGTAGCAGATGTAAATGTTGTCATTACATTATTTGCAATCTTAGGAGGTTTGGCACAGCTAATTTTCTTAGCAAATTTCTTTATCTCTATTTATAGAGGTAAAAAAGCAACACAAAACCCTTGGAAAGCAAATACATTAGAGTGGACAACGCCAATTGAAGCTATTCACGGAAACTGGCCAGGTAAAATTCCAGAAGTACACCGTTGGCCTTACGATTACAGTAAAGTTGATGAGAATGGAGAGTATACTCATGGCGAAGACTTTGTATTACAAACAACACCATTAAAAGATGGAGAAGATCCATCTTAAGAATTATAAAAATTAAAAAAGCCTTTCCAATTTGGAAAGGCTTTTTTGTATCTTAGAGTTTTTGTAATATGTGTTTAGTGTAACATTTATTACCTAATGAAAATTTAAATTCAGTTATCTTTGTAAGTATGAATGAACACTTAAATCCTGAAAACACAAATCTTTCAAATGAAGAATTGGATGTAGAAAAAAAACTACGCCCTCTTTCGTTTGATGATTTTACAGGTCAAGATCAAGCAATAGAAAATCTTAAAATATTTGTGGAAGCAGCAAATCAAAGAGATGAAGCTTTAGATCACACCTTGTTTCACGGACCTCCAGGTTTAGGGAAAACCACCTTAGCACACATTTTAGCAAATGAATTAAATGTCGGAATTAAAGTTACTTCCGGGCCTGTTTTAGACAAACCAGGAGACTTAGCAGGTTTGCTAACCAATCTTGATGAAAGAGATGTATTGTTTATTGATGAAATTCATCGTTTAAGTCCGATTGTAGAAGAATATTTGTATTCTGCAATGGAAGATTATAAAATTGATATTATGATTGAATCTGGCCCAAATGCCAGAACAGTACAAATCAATTTAGAACCATTTACATTAATTGGCGCAACAACTCGTTCTGGATTATTAACGTCTCCAATGAGAGCACGTTTCGGAATTAGTAGTCGATTAAATTATTATAAAAAAGAATTATTAACAACCATTGTTCAACGTAGTGCAGAAATATTAAAAGTTCCTATTTCCATGGAAGCAGCAATAGAAATTGCTGGTAGAAGCAGAGGAACTCCAAGAATTGCAAATGCGCTGTTACGAAGAGTAAGAGATTTTGCTCAAATCAAAGGAGATGGAACCATTACCATAGAAATTGCACAATATGCATTAAAAGCACTTCGTGTAGATGCTTTTGGGTTGGATGAAATGGATACTAAAATATTAACTACTTTAATTGATAAATTTAAAGGCGGACCTGTAGGAATTTCTACACTAGCAACAGCAGTTGGAGAAAATGCAGAAACGATTGAAGAAGTATACGAGCCTTTTTTAATACAAGAAGGATTTATTATGAGAACGCCAAGAGGAAGAGAAGTTACAGAAGCGGCTTACAATCATCTTGGGAAAGAAAAAGGAATCAATCAAGGAGAATTGTTTTAGCTTTTAGAGACAAGAGACAAGAGACAAGAGACAAGAGACAAGAGACAAGAGACAAGAGACATGATTTTTAGTTGTGTTTCGAGGGTGAAAAAAGGATAAATAAACTCAAGAGTTAGAAAAATTATAGAATACTATTTTTTATACTAATTTCTCTTTTCTTGATTTGGGAAAAATGAATATTAAAAAAATAATACCCATATTAGAATGGTTACCAAACTATACAACTTCTAGGTTTAAAGGAGATTTTATAGCAGGAATTACTGTGGGAATTATTTTAATTCCGCAAGGAATTGCCTACGCGTTAATTGCTGGTTTACCGCCAATTTATGGGTTGTATGCCGCCTTGGTTCCGCAAACAATGTATGCTGTTTTTGGCTCGTCTAGACAAGTGGCAATCGGCCCAGTTGCAATGGATTCGTTGATTGTTGCTGCTGGAGTTTCAACATTGGCTTTAACAGGTTCTGATAGTTATATTGCAATCGCTATTTTATTAGCATTGGTCGTTGGCGCAATTCAATTTTTAATGGGCGTTTTTCGTTTAGGTTTTATTGTTAATTTTTTATCGAAACCCGTTATTACCGGATTTACATCTGCCGCCGCGCTAATTATTGGATTCAATCAATTTAGAAACTTATTTGGAGTCGATTTTGTACGCAGCAATCAAATACAATATGTGATAAAAGATGTGTGGAATAATATTTCCACCTTAAACACACATACTACAATTTTAGGTTTTGTTGCCATCATCATTATACTATCACTTCGAAAAATAAACAAAAAAATTCCGAATGCGCTAATTGTTGTCATCTTCGGAATACTTTCAATTAAATATTTAGGAAAAAGTTTGTTTGATGTAGCAATTATCAAAGAAGTTCCATCTGGTTTGCCATCATTTAGTATTCCTGAAATTGATTTTCAACAAATTAGAGAATTATTACCAATTGCTTTAACCTTAGTTTTAGTTGGGTTTTTAGAAACCATTTCTATCGGAAAATCTTTAGAAGCAAAACAAGACGAATATAGAATACGACCAAATCAAGAATTAATTGCTTTAGGATTAGGAAATATGGCAGGTTCGTTATTTAAAGCATATCCAACAGCATCAAGTTTTTCGCGTTCGGCAATTAATCAAGAGTCTGGTGGAACAACCGGAATGGCAGCCTTAGTTTCCGTTGCAATGGTTGTAATTACCTTATTGTTTTTAACACCCATTTTTTATTTTTTACCTAAAACAGTGTTGGCAGCTATTATAATTGTTGCTGTTTTTGGTTTGGTAAAAGTAAAAGAAGGGATTCATTTATGGAAAGCAAATAAATTAGACTTCTCTTTATTACTAACAACGTTTTTAGCAACACTATTTTTAGGAATAGAATACGGAATTTTTGTCGGAGTTGGAATGTCAATAATCATTTTAATTTTTAGAACTTCTAAACCTTATATTGCAGTTTTAGGTGCCGTTCCAGACTCAGATTTTTATAAAAATAGTGAACGATTTAAGAATGTAATTATCGAAGAAGATGTTTTAGTCATTCGATTTGACGCACAATTATTCTTTGCAAATGCGAGTTATTTTAGAGACAATTTAGACGATTTGGCAGAGAAAAAAGGCAAGGCATTAAAGTTGATTGTTATAGATGCTGAAAGTATCAATAGAATTGATAGCACTGGAGTAGAAATGCTAATTGAACGCATTAATTTTTACAAGAAAAAAGGAATTACGGTTTATTTTGCAGGAGTAAAAGGCCCCGTTAGAGATACCTTGTTTAGAGCAGGAATCTTAAATAGTATAGACATCAATCACTTTTTTATGAACATTTTTACAGCAGTAAAGTTTTATAAAACGGGCGATAGAGAACATCAAATAAAATATGCTGAATATATTCATCATACCTATAAATAAAGAAGAAAGTAAATTATGAGAGTTGAACAAATTTACACAGGTTGTTTAGCGCAAGGTGCGTATTATGTAGAAAGTAACGGAGAAGTTGCAATTATAGATCCCTTAAGAGAAGTATCTCCATATATGGAGAGAGCAGCAAAAGACAATGCAAAAATTAAATATATTTTTGAAACACATTTTCATGCAGACTTTGTAAGCGGACATGTAACGCTTGCAAAAAATACAGGTGCAAAAATTGTATTTGGACCAAATGCAGAAACGAATTACGAAGCTTATATAGCTAAAGATAATGAAGAATTTAAAATTGGTGATATCACCATTATCGCGCTTCATACTCCAGGGCACACTATGGAAAGTACGTCGTATTTGTTAAGAGATAAAAACGGAAAAGATTATGCGTTGTTTAGTGGCGATACCTTATTTCTAGGGGATGTTGGAAGACCAGATTTAGCACAAAAAACAGGAACTTTAACAGAAGAAGATTTAGCAGGATTTCTGTTTGATAGTTTGCGTACTAAAATTATGCCTTTAGCAGATGAAGTGATTGTCTATCCAGCGCATGGAGCAGGTTCTGCTTGTGGTAAAAACTTGAGTAAAGAAACTGTTGGTACTATTGGCAATCAAAAAGAAACCAATTATGCGTTACGAGCTGATATGACCAAAGAAGAATTTGTAAAAGAAGTTACGGATGGATTATTGCCTCCGCCAGCGTATTTTCCTTTAAACGTAAAATTAAACAAAGAAGGGTATCAACATATTGATGAAATTATTACCAAAGGAACAACCGCACTTTCTGTTGAGGATTTTGAAAAAATTGCCAACGAAACGGATGCATTAATTTTAGATGTGCGTCATCAATCAGAATTTATGAAAGGGTTTATTCCGCGTTCAATTTTTATCGGAATTGATGGTGGATTTGCACCTTGGGTTGGCGCCTTGATTAAAGATATTGAGCAACCTATTTTAATCGTTGCTCCAAAAGGAAGAGAAGAAGAAGTAATTATTCGTCTTTCTCGTGTTGGTTTTGACAATACATTAGGGTATTTAGACGGAAGTTTTTCTGCTTGGAAAAATGCAGGAAAAGAAGTTGATACATTAAAATCTGTTTCTGCCGAAATTTTAGAAAAAGAAATAAACGAAAATAATGTTTCGGTTTTTGATGTCCGTAAACCTGGAGAACATGCAAATGAACATATTTTAGACGTACCAAGTACGCCGTTAGATTACTTAAATAGTCATATTAATGAGTTTCCAACAGACAAAAATTTTTATGTACATTGTGCAGGCGGTTATCGTTCTGTGATTGCTTCATCAATTTTAAAAGCGAGAGGAATGCATAATGTTATTGATGTCGCTGGCGGATATAAAGCGATTAAAAAAACTGGAATTATACGGGCAGAAACTGTTTGTCCATCAACTTTAAAATAAAAAAAATGAAAAAAATTATCGTAGTTTGTTTGTTCTTAGGATTTCTTTCTTGCAAAAGTCAAGAAAAAAAAGAAGCAATAGTTGTAGATGTAAACGTAGAAAAATTTCAACAACTTATTTCTGAAAAAGGAGTACAATTAATTGATGTTAGAACTCCGGCAGAGTTTAATGATGGACATATAAAAAATGCCAAGTTGATTAATTATATGGCGGCAGATTTTAAAGAAAAAGCTTTTGAAGGATTAGATAAATCAAAACCAGTTTTAGTGTATTGTGCGTCTGGTGGTAGAAGTGCTAAATCCGCAAAAATATATAAAGAAGCAGGATTTACCAAAGTGTATAATCTTTTAGGAGGTTTTAGAGCTTGGTCTGCTAAAAAATTAGAAATAGAAAAATAAATGCACACTAAATATTAACTTAAATTAAAAGATATGACTAAAAATGTTGGAACTCTTGACAAGGTAATTAGAGTTGTTTTAGCTTTAATTGCTGCTTACTTTGCGTATAGCCAAGAATTTGAAATAGCTTGGGTTGCTTATGTTCTTTGGGCAGTTGCTATCGTTTTGTTGATTACTGCTTTAACAAGTAGATGTCCTTTATTTTCTATATTCGGAATTAATTCCTGTAAAGTTAAAAAGTAAAAGAAACCCGATGCTTTGCATCGGGTTTTTTGTTTCTTTTTCAATATAAATTCCCTCTAAAATTTTAATGTAACTCCAACTAAAAAATTGCGTGTTGCTTGCGGGTAATACCCTGCGCCATCTAAAGTTGTGGTTTTATTTGGCACAGACCAAGTATCATCATAGGTATAATAATAACCTCTATCTACATATTCTTTATTAAAGATATTGTTGATCAATCCCGTAAAAACAACTTCACTAAAAACACTTTTTGGTTTTAAAACATAAGTAAAGTTAATGTCTGAAGTAAAATAACTTTTTAAGACGTCATTAGCTGAAACAGCGCTGTTTAAATTGCTCATAAATTGTTTGCCAACATATTTAGACAAGAACGAAAATTGTAGATTTTCTGTTGGAGAATACACCAATGCATTTCCAGCAATAATAGCAGGAGAAAACGAAATAGTTGTATTTCCTAAAGCGGTTAAATTGCCGTTTATTGAAGAAACAAAAGCAGCATTTTTATTATCGCTAAAAGCAATATTTGGTCTGATATTAAACTGATTAGATACTTTAATATCGGCATCAATTTCTAAACCTAAACGATAACTTTTTCCGCTTGTTGCTCTAACCGGAGCGCCAACGCCATCAATTGCTCCAGTTAATACCAATTGATTTTTATACAACATATAATACACGTTGGTATTTAAGGTAATCGATTCGTCTTTTAAGCGCCAACCCAACTCGTAATCGTTTAAATTTTCTGGAGTTGTAATTCCATTTTCAAAATCGTTTCTATTGGGTTCTTTATTGGCAACTGCAAAAGAAAAATACAGATGTTGATTTTCATTTAATTGATACGTCGCTCCAAATTTTGGATTGAAAAAACCAAAATTTTCATTTATTGCAATCGGATTTCTATCCGATGTTAATCCATTGGTTTTAAAAGTGACATTTCTGTATTGTACATCGGCATAAAAACTGATGTGCTCACCAACTTTAAAAGTAGCCTTAGAAAACATGCTAAAATCATTTTTCTTAGAATTACTTTCGTAGTATTTATCTCTAATAGTTGCTGTTGCTGCAAATTGTTTTGCCCAAATTACTTCTCCGAAATGCTTGTTTGAATAGTTGCTATAAGAAAATCCAGAGATAATTTCTAATCCTTCTTTTTTATAAGTAGCATTAAAATTAGCCACATAAAAGGTATTGTCTAACCAACGACGAACAATCAAATCTGTTTTACCATTGTTTGTAGCAACCACTATATTTGCATAATCAGAAGGTTTTTTATCAGCTTTGTATTGCTCAAAATAACCTTGACCTTTGGTAAAGTTCAATCCAATATTTGTAGACCAATTTTCAGTCAATTTCTCGTTCCAATGCAATTGATAATGATCTTGTTGGTAGTTGTCAATCTCATTTTCGTACGTATACGGATTTTGTCTTCTGTTAGCGGCTAATTGTGCAGCATCAATTCCTGCCCAAGCTTGATAGGTTTTTTCTTTTCCGCCAAAAGTGATTGCTTTAATCAAGGTGTTTTCATCAATATAAGAAGCTTGTAAAAAGTACGATTTTAAATCTGTAAAAGCCCTATCAATATAACCATCAGAATAAATTTTTGACAAACGACCAGCAATTTCTATATGCTCATTTATTTTTCCTGTGCTAAATTTTACCGTATGTTTTTTAGTGTTGAAAGAACCAAAAGAATTTGAAATTTCTGCAAACGGTTTTTCTGATATCGCATCGGTTAAAATATTTAAACTTGCACCAAATGCCGCCGTTCCGTTTGTTGATGTTCCAACGCCACGCTGCAATTGCAAACTTTGTGTAGAAGAAGCGAAATCGCCCATATTTACCCAAAAAGTTCCTTGACTTTCAGCATCGTTATACGGAATTCCGTTAATGGTAACATTGACGCGTTCTGCGTTAGAACCACGCACATTAATGTAGGTATAACCAATTCCTGCGCCAGCATCCGAAGAGGTAACAACAGAAGGTAAATAGTTCAATAAAATAGGAATGTCTTGTCCTAAATTACGTTTCTCGATTTCCTTTTTTGATAAATTGGAATGTGTTACGGGCGAGTTTGCTTTTACACGAACTGCAGCAACCAACACCTCATCTAATACATTTTCTTCTGGTTGTAAATCAAAGTTTACAACCACATTTTGATTGCTAATTGTCACCGTTTTTGATGTTGATTTGTAGCCAATAAAACGGACTTCAATCTTGTAAGTTCCTTCAGGAATCTTCAATTGATACTTTCCATCAAAATCAGAGGAAGTTCCTTTATTTGCATTTTTGATAAAAACAGTAGCGCTAACTAATGGCTCTTTGTTTTCATCGACAATTTTTCCAGAGATTATAAAACTCTGGGAGTTTACAAGCATGCTTGTAAACAAGAATAAAAAAAAGATGTTTTTTTTCATTTTAAAAAAATTTAAAACGAATAAAAAGAGGTAATTATTCTTGTGATTAATAGTGAATAATTAATTTAGAACTTTCTAAAAACATAGTTTTTAAATGTCTCCTCGAGCGGAGTCGAGAGGTAATTAGGTTCTCGACTCCGCTCGAACTGACAACTATCGTTTGTTAGTGAAGTTCGATTTTCCTAAACAGCATTACCTGTTCTAGGTTCAATGGGTATGATCTCAGCCTTGCAGCACCCCTTTATGAGAACATTGCAAAAGTAGATTAGATTTTTGAAATGTGAAACAAAAAAAAGCAATTAATTTAAAGTTCTTTTACCTCAGGTTTTTTATAAAATTTAGAAAAGGTATAAATTTTTTCAGGACCATTAACTAATTCAATAAACTCCACTTCTAAAGCCTTACAAATGTCAATAAATTTATGAAGAGACATTCTACAATGTCCATTTTCTAATTTATGATAAGCATTTTGGCTTACGTTTAACATGCTTGCCATGTTATCTTGGGTCAACCCTTTTTTAAACCTGATGCTTTTTATTCTTTGTCTAATGTTTTTTAATTCTTCAGTAGTGCTGCTAGTATTATCCATAGCTGATAGTAAGTTACTTTACTTTTTCAGAGCAAAAGTACTTTTTTTTTTTTTGAAAACAACTCACTGTTTTCCGTGATATTTATAGCAAAATAGACTAACGGAAAACAGTGAGACATATTTGCTATAAACTATAGCTTATAGCTATAGTTTCAAGAAAGATATGTTTGTAGCTTTGGTTAGATATCATACCTAAACAAAAAACCCAACATAAAAATGTTGGGAAAGAACAAATTCTCTCGCGAAGAATAGACAATGAATGTCATTTTTGTTCGCAGCAAAAATAGTAAATTATACCTAAAATAAATGGAAAAAGAATTAAAACAAATCATTGAATCTTTTCTTGGTTTTAATAAAATTATTTTTAACAAAGAAGAATTGCATTTGCAATTATTAACCCATCCATATTTTCCAAGTATCAACGCCATAACTGATTTATTTGATCATTTTAAAATTGAAAATATTGCAGCAGAATTGCCTCAAGAAATTTCTATAATTGCTGAATTACCAGATACTTTTTTGGCTCATATAAAAGAAGAAAATATTAAAAAAATTGTTTTAGTAGTAAAAAAAAACAATGATTTAAAATTAATTTACAGTGCTAAAACAACGAAGAATTTATCACACAAAGAATTTGTTGGTTTGTGGACAGGCGTTGTTGTGGCGATAGAAAAAAATGAAAACGTTGTTAGAAATAATTCTAATAGTAAATCTATATTAAAACCACTGGCTCTTGGAGTTTTTGTTTTGGTAGTTGCTGGAGTTTTAATTATAAAGACTTTAAGTGTAGTTGGTTATGGTTATTTGTCGATTTCGATAATAGGTTTTTATATAAGTATATTGCTTGTGCAAAAAGAGTTAGGGTTGCACTCTAAAAGTTTAGATAGGTTTTGTGAAGCATCAGAAAATAATAGCTGTGATGATGTGCTAAACTCAAAAGGCGCAACAATTTTTGGTGTTTTTAAATTAAGTGATGTTGGTCTTGTCTATTTTTCAAGCATCATTCTATCAATATTTCTATTTAGTTTAACAAAATCAGAAACAAGTAATCAATTCTTTTATAATTTGAGTGTTTTGTCTTTGCTGTTTATTCCATATTCAATTTATTATCAATGGCGCGTAATAAAAAAATGGTGTCCATTATGTTTAATTGTTTTAGGAGTGTTGTTTATACAAGGATTAATAGTGTTGTTTTTTGCAAATATATCTTTCGCATTTAATAGTACAGAAATAATAGTATCTTTATTTAGTTTCTTGGCATTAAGTATTTTTTGGACTGAATTAAAAACAGGATTTAAAAAGAAACAAGAGTTTAACGTTTTACAGTTAGAACATTATAAATTTAAGAGAAACTCTAGTTTGTTTATTACTGCTTTAAAATCTTCTGATAAAAAAGAAATGACCATTGCAGGAATTCATGAAATTGTTTTAGGAAATAAAAATGCAAAATTAAAGATTGTTTTGGTAACAAATCCTACATGTTTCTTTTGTAAAGAAGCACATCAAATTTTCCATGAGATTCTTAAAAACAGAAAAGAGGACATTCAATTAATGATACGGTTTAATGTCAACACTTCAAATCCAGAAACAAATGTAGGATTGGAAATCTCAAATCAATTGTTAGAGATTTATGCCAATCAGAATGAAGAAAAAACACTAGAAGTATTAGATGAAATATATTCAGATACAGAACCAGAAGTTTGGTTGCAAAAATGGAAATCTACAACATTTTTAAATTATGTTTCTGAATTAGAAAAAGCAAAAGAATGGTGTACAAATAATGCGGTTAACTTTACACCAGCAGTATTTATAAATGGGTATTTATTCCCAAAAGAATACAACAAAAAAGACATTTCTTTTTTTATTGATGACATCATAGAAGAAGAAATATAATATTCTCTCGCGAGGAATAGACATAAACCTTGAGTGTCTTAAAATGATCAAGGCTATAAATAAACAGTTAAAATTTTTTAATTATGAAAAAACAAATTTTAAATTTAGGAAAAAGCTTAAGTAAAGCAGAGCAAAAATCAATTAATGGTGGCGGTTTTATTACAAAGTGTACTGAAGTAGGAGCGTTTTGTGATTGGATAAGTGGATCTGGCTATGGTACGGGTACTTGTCAGTATAATAGTAGTACAAACGAGCTCATGTGCGAACCAAATTAACTTTTTTATGATTGATTCTATTGTTTATGAAAGAGACCAATTATAAAAATGAACAGAACATAGTAAGATTACTATGTTCTGTTTTTTTAGCCAATCAAAATGTAACTGAATAAACTTTTGTGACAAAATAGGGTATATAAGAAAAATAAAATATAGAAACACTTAGTTAGGCTTATAAACCAATGTAATTAAAATATAATTTTGAAAAAATTCCCTCATTACAAACAAACCGAAGCCAAAGATTGTGGCCCTACGTGTATTAAAATGATTGCCAAATACTATGGTAAAATTATTAATACACAGCAGTTGCGCACGTTAAGTGAAACCACTAGAGAGGGAAGTAGTTTAATGGGTTTAAGTGATGCCGTAGAATCTTTAGGGCTTAAATCTTTAGGTGTAAAACTCACTTATGAAAAATTACTAGAAGCTCCATTACCATGTATTGTTCATTGGAATAAAAACCACTTTGTAGTAGTTTATAAAATCAAGAAAAACACGGTTTATGTTTCTGACCCAGCACATGGATTAATTACTTACACAAAACAAGAGTTTATAACGCGATGGATAGGAAATAACGCTACAGATACAACCGAAGAAGGAATTGTGTTGTTAGTTGAGCCAACGCCACTATTTTATCAATCAGAATATGATAAGGACGAGAAATTTGGATTCAGCTTTATTTTTAAATACCTATTTAAATATAAAAAATTTATTGTTCAACTTATTATCGGCTTATTAGCAGGTAGTTTATTGCAATTAATTCTTCCTTTTTTAACACAAAGTATTGTTGATGTTGGTATAAAAAATCAAGATTTAAACTTTGTCTATTTAGTGCTTTTTGCTCAGTTATTTTTATTTGTAGGAAAAGCTTCTTTAGAGATTATAAGAAGTTGGATTTTATTGCATTTAAGTACACGAATAAATATTTCATTGATTTCAGATTTCTTTATCAAGCTAATGAAATTACCAATTTCATTTTTTGATGTTCGTATGACTGGCGATTTATTACAGCGAATAAATGACCACAAACGAATAGAGAGGATTTTAACCACTTCTTCACTTACCATATTATTTTCTTTCTTTAATTTGATTGTCTTCAGTTTTGTTTTAGGCTATTATAGTTTACAGATTTTAGGAGTTTTTGCAATAGGAAGTGTGCTGTATTTTGGTTGGGTGTTGTTTTTCTTTAAGAAACGAAAGGAACTAGATTATAAACGCTTTTCTCAAGTCAGTCAAGAGCAAAGTAAAGTGATTGAATTGATCAACGGAATGCAAGAAATAAAACTGCACAATGCAGAAAGAAGGATGCGTTGGAATTGGGAATATGTGCAAGCTCGGTTGTTTAAAATCGCCACCAAAAGTTTAGCATTAGAACAAACACAAAGCGTGGGTTCAAACTTTATCAATGAACTTAAAAATATGTTCATTACTATATTATCAGCCAAGTTAGTTATTGATGGAGAAATTACCTTGGGGATGATGATGGCAATCAGTTATATCGTTGGGCAATTAAACGGACCAATAACTCAGCTAATCAACTTTATGAGAGAAGTACAAGACGCTAAAATATCTTTAGACCGGTTGGGTGAAATTCATAACAAAGAAGATGAAGAGAAACCAGGAGATGAAAAAATAACCACGATTCCAGAAAATGCAGCGATCAATTTAAATAATATTTCTTTTAGATATGTTGGCGGACTTGAACCTGTTTTAAAAGACTTGACTCTAGAAATACCAGCGAATAAAATTACTGCAATTGTTGGTGTAAGTGGAAGTGGAAAAACAACGTTGATGAAATTATTGTTGCGCTTTTATGAGATTGATAAAGGAGAAATTATGGTCAATAAATTCAACTTGAAAAATATTTCTCAAAAAGTATGGAGAGCCAATTGTGGGGTTGTAATGCAAGAAGGATATATTTTTAATGATACCATTGCTAAAAACATTGCAGTTGGAGAAGATTATGTAGATTCAAAAAAGCTAGCTCATGCAATTGATGTTGCTAATATTTCTGATTACATAGAAGGACTTCCTTTAGGATACAATACAAAAATTGGTAGTGAAGGTTCTGGTTTAAGCACAGGACAAAAACAAAGATTATTAATTGCAAGATCTGTATATAAAAACCCAAAATATTTGTTTTTTGATGAAGCAACGTCTGCTTTAGATGCTAATAACGAAAAAGTAATTATGGGAAAATTAAATACTTTTTTTGCGGATAAAACAGCAGTAGTTATTGCACACAGATTAAGTACAGTAAAAAATGCACACCAAATAGTTGTATTAGATAAAGGAAGAATTGTTGAAACAGGAAACCATAAAGAATTGATTGCCTTAAAAGGAAATTATTATCATTTGGTAAAGAACCAATTAGATTTAGGAAAATAAAATGCCAGAAAATAATCAAGATATAGAAGTACGTAGTGAAGAAGTACAAGAGATTTTAACTCAAGTGCCCAATTGGATGATACGTTGGGGTAATACGTTGTTTTTTTTATTGATTGTAATGGTTTTATTTATTTCTTGGTTTGTAAAATATCCAGATGTAATTTCTACACAGGTTATGATTACAACTACCATTCCACCAGAAAAAATTTATGCAAAAACAAGTGGGCAAATTGAAGTTTTATTAAAGAATGATGGAGATAAAATAGAAAAGAATGAAACCATTGCAATTATAGAGAATAGTGCTAATTATAAAGATGTTTTTTTATTAAAAAGTATTTTAGATACTTTATCAATTAATACAAATAATTTTTCGTTTCCAATAAACAGTATTCCATATTTAGTGTTGGGTGATATTACAACTAGCTATGCAACTTTCGAAAATAATTATTCAGAGTATTATTTAAATAATAAATTAAATCCTTATAAGAATCAATCTTTTGCAAATCAATTTTCATTAGTTGAAGCGAAAGGCAGGTTTCAGGTTTTAAAATCACAAAAAGAATTAAATTTAAGAGAGTTACAATTTAAACAGAAAGATTTAGCTAGACAAAAACAACTGTTTGAAAAAGGAGTGATTTCTGCAAAAGATTATGAACAGAAACAAATTGAAATTTTACAAGCGGAGAAATCCTATAAAAGTTTAGAATCTTCAATTTCACAAACCAGAGAGTTGATTAATAATTCTCAGAAAGATTTAAAGAGTACATCTATAGAAAAAACATTGAACGATACTCGATTGCTAAAAAAAACAATACAATCTTATTATCAGCTAAAAAAATCAATTAAAGATTGGGAAAAACAATTTGTATTAAAATCATCTATAAAAGGAAAAGTAACTTTTTTATCATTTTGGAGTGAAAATCAAACAGTACAAACAGGGAATTTAGTTTTTACAATTATCCCAATTAAAAATTCAAGTTATGTTGGTAAGATAAATGCACCAGCAGCAAATTCAGGAAAAATAAAGAAAGGACAAAGAGTACAGATTAAATTAGCAAACTTCCCTTCAGATGAATTTGGAGAAATTAATGGTCGTGTTAAAACTATTTCTATAGTTCCTGATGAAAAAGGCAATTATTTAATAGATGTAGCTTTGCCAAAAAAATTAATAACAACCTATGGTAGAACAATAGAATTTAAACAAGAAATGAAAGGAACAGCAGAAATAGTTACAGAAGATTTACGATTGATAGAGCGGTTCTTTTATCAACTAAAAAATATATTGAAATAAAAATATTCTCTCGCGAAGAATAGACACAAACCTTGAGTGTCTTAAAACGATCAAGGCTATATAATAAATATTTAAATTTTTTAATTATGAAAAAACAAATTTTAAATTTAGGAAAAGCTTTAAGTAAATTAGAGCAGAAGAAAATTAATGGTGGTGGTGGCCCTGGTTGCACTGCTGATGTACACTATTCTCAATGTAATGATGCAGATTCAGGAACTGTTTTTTACCCATATTATATTAATGGTGTTCCAACAGATTATGGTGATTGTTGTATATATCAAATATAATTTTTTTAAGAAAGGAGAGGTAAAAATCTCCTTTTTTATTCCAAACCAGGTTTCTTACGCAATGCTTTTTTTACAGAAACCTTCTTTTTGTTTTCTGCTTTTTTTTTGATAGAAGCTTTGCTTGGTTTTGTCGGTTTTCGTTTTTTTGGTATGATTAATCCTTGGGTAGTAATGGCTAAAAAACGTTGAATTGCCAACTCTTTGTTTTTATGTTGACTTCTACTTTCATAACAAGTAAGGATTAATATATTTTCTTTTGTAAGTCGAGTTGCTAAGTTTTTAAAAAGTAAATTTTTTTCTTCTTCAGAAAATTGGAGTGAGTTTTCTACATCAAAAAACAATTCGATTTTAGACGACACTTTATTTACATGTTGTCCGCCAGCGCCACTACTTCTTGTTGCTTTAAAATTGAGTTCTTTTATGAGTTTTTCTGTGTTCATTTTATTGTCTCCTTGAGCCTTTCGTCTACGCTCAAGACAAACTAAAGTTGAAAGGTCTCGACTGCGCTCGACCTGACATTTATTGTTTTTCTAGACTTTTAGAAAAAGAAGTTAGGTTTTTTCTATTTGCAATGAGTTGATCAATTGCTTTAACAGCATTTTTTAATCGAGTTTCTTTATTACCTTCTAACAAAATATAAGGTCGATTGTGTTTTTTTAAGGCGTTTTCAAAAGCATCAAACATTTCTCTTCGCAAACCTGGCCGGTCTCGTAAATCATCTTCTTCCCAAGGTGTATCTATAAAGGTTAATAAATACAAATCATACGTGTTATTTTTTGCTGCTTTGTCTAACAATGGATCTACAAATCCACCATAATATTCTTCAGAATATACTTTGGTTTCTAATAAATCGGTATCGCAAATTAAAACACGATCGGCTTTTTTAGCCAGTTTATTTTCTAATTTCATTTGCCCGATTGCAATCGGAATTATATCGTTGGCTTCACATGTTTTACGTTCGTTATTCCATTTTTTTTGCAAATATTCTCTTGCAAATTCTGGTGCCCAAACCGTATTGTAGTGTCGAGCAAGTTGTTTAGAAAGAGTTGTTTTTCCTGTTGATTCTGGGCCGAATAAAACAATTTTTATGATGTTTGCTGGTTGTTGTCTAAGCTTATCTTCCATGCGTTATACCCTTGAAATGCTAAAATTAAAAAAATAGTGTATTGTATTCCTGTAAAACCATATCCTTTTACAAAATACAAAGGAACAGAAACAATATTAGTTACGATCCAAAAAGTCCAATTTTCTATTTTTTTATTTGCCATTAACCACATGGCAACAAAAGCAGAAGCGGTTGTAAAAGTATCTATATAAGGAGTTACACTTCTAAAATTCTCTAAAGAATTTAAATGTAAAAACACATGTTTTATGCTTTCAAGAATGCCTAGCTGAGTATCAATAACATCATATTTTCCATAAATAAACAATACAAAAGCTGCTGTAAAAACAAAAATACCGAAGGCTTTCAATTTATCTTTGTTATTAGTTCTCGAAATAGGAATATGATGATTTTTATCATCTGTTATTTTGTTCCACAGATACCAACCATACAAACTCATAATAGTGTAATAAATATTGATGATTAAATCACCATACAAATTCCATTGAGATAATAAGTACACATAAATTCCAGTGCTGATAATTCCAGTTGGAAACACCAAAATATTTTCTTTTTTTGCGTAAAAAACACTAATGATTCCAAATGAAGCTGCTACAATTTCTAGAAATATATTTAGAAAAGTTGCTGTTTGATAAGGCTCTAAAAAAAAGTCAAAAATTTCTGACATTGATGTGTTTTGAAACGTAAAAATAATACAATTTGTCAGTTCGAGTGGTTTTTTCAATAGAAATGAGAAAAAAATTGCACCTGCCTGCCGGTAGGTAAATCGAGAACTATTTTAAGGATTTGTTATTTCTTAGAAAGTATGAATTTAAATGGAGTTATTCTGGATTCCTGCCAGAGTTTATCTTGAGCGAAGCCGAAAGGCAGGAATGACAAGCAAGTTATTTTTTCAAATCGTTAAAAAAAGTAATATCTTTTTCAAAAGCAGTTCCAATCACAACCAAATCAGCCCCAGCATTAAAGGCTATTTCAAGTTGCTTTTTTGATTTAATTCCACCGCCAACGATTAAAGGAATATTTAATTGAGATTTACATTTCTTAATAATATTTGCGTCCACAAGCACTGCGGCACCACTTCCAGCTTCAAGATAAATTAGTTTTTTGCCAGAAAATTCTCCAGCCAATGCTGTATTTAAAATTAAATCAATATTATCCTGAGAAATCGGTTTTGTATTGCTTACTTTTTGAACAGCAGTTTCTTTTTTGCCATCAATTAAAATGTAACCAGTCGGAATAATTTCTAAATTTGATGCTTGTAAAATGGGAGCCGCTTTGATATGTTGTTCAATTAAATATTCAGGGTTTCGCCCAGAGAGTAAACTTAAAAACAAGATTCCGTCTGCCAAATTTGTAATCTGATTTACATCGCCAGGAAAAAGAACGATTGGCAATTTGGTTATTTTTTTAATCTCTGAAACAACTTTTTCCGTTTGTCTATTTTTATCTGTGCTTCCACCAACAAAAATATGTGTAGCAACAGATTGATGTACTTTTTCAAAAAAAGAAGAAAGATTATTAATCTCTATTTTCTCAGGATCAATTAAAACAGCGAGTAGCTTTTTGCCTTCTTTTTTTGCTGATACAATGTTTTTGTAAATGTTCATTTAGAAATATCAATTAGTTCTCGACTGCGCTCGAACTGACAGCACTTTGCGGTTCTTTGACTTTGCAACTCTGCCACTTTGAGCCTTTGCAACTTTTTTAAAAAGCATACACACAGGTAAAACCTTCAAACTCTAAAAAGTAAACCTGATAGGTATTTGTTTCATCATTATAATCAATTGTTCCACTTGTAGTTTCATCTTCAAACTTAAAATCTTCAATATAAATATGTTCAAGAAAACGGAGTTTTTTCTTTCCGTAAATTTTATACAAACTTTCCTTTGCGCCCCAAACAATGGTTAATTTACTAATTAATGCATCTGCATTTGCAATAGTTTTGTATTCTTGAAAAGGTGTGAATTTATGTGCGATTTTTAAAATTTTATCACGCTGCATTTCAATGTCGATTCCGACAGGAATATCAGAAACAATAATTCCAGTAAAAGTAAACGAATGAGTTATTGAAATGAATTTTCCGTTTTTTAAATGCGGTTTTCCAAATTCATCATAGATTAAATCTGCATCGACCAAACCAACTTCTTTGAGTAAATGCCGAATGCTTAAAAACCCTCTTTGATGCAATTCAGATTTCATAGAATCTAAACGTTCTTGGTTTTTGTCTGTTAAATGAATGCCAAAGGATAATTCTTTAAAAGATTCTTCGATCTTCCAAATCAATACTTTAGTAGCATTATTAACAATTATCGTTTTGTAAAGAGGCATAAATTTTAAAAGTTATTATGTAACTTTGCAGTTCTAAATTATGATATAAAACAAATATACTAATATGAGTACAAAAACAGCTTACATACCAAACAAAGTTAAGGATATTTCTTTAGCCGCTTGGGGAAGAAAAGAAATGGACTTGGCAGAGGCAGAAATGCCAGGATTAATGTCGTTAAGAGAAGAGTATAAAAACTCTCAACCTTTAAAAGGAGCAAGAATTGCAGGATGTTTACACATGACAATTCAGACTGCTGTTTTAATTGAAACTTTACAAGCTTTAGGAGCAGAAGTAACGTGGAGTTCTTGTAATATTTTTTCTACACAAGATCAGGCTGCTGCTGCAATTGCTGCTGCAGGAACTGCTGTGTACGCATGGAAAGATATGACAGAAGAAGAATTTGACTGGTGTATAGAGCAAACGTTATTCTTTGGAGAAGATAAAAAACCATTAAACTTAATTTTAGATGATGGTGGAGATTTAACAAACATGGTGTTGGATCGTTACCCAGAATTAGCTGCAGGAATCAATGGTTTATCAGAAGAAACTACAACAGGAGTTCACCGTTTATACGATAGAGTAAAAGCAGGAACGTTACCAATGCCAGCAATTAATGTAAACGATTCTGTTACCAAATCTAAGTTTGATAACAAATACGGATGTAAAGAATCTGCAGTGGATGCAATCAGAAGAGCAACCGATATTATGTTGGCAGGAAAACGTGTAACTGTTTGTGGTTATGGTGATGTTGGAAAAGGAACGGCTGCATCTTTTAAAGGAGCAGGTTCTATTGTAACGGTTACAGAAATTGATCCTATTTGTGCTTTACAAGCTGCAATGGACGGATTTGAAGTAAAGAAATTAGAAACTGTTGTTGCAAATTCTGATATCATTATTACAACTACAGGAAACAAAGATATTATTCAAGGGCGTCATTTTGAAGCAATGAAAGACAAAGTTATTGTTTGTAACATTGGACATTTCGATAACGAAATTGACATGGCTTGGTTAAATGGAAATCACGGAAAAACAAAAGACACCATCAAACCACAAGTTGATAAATACAATATCAACGGAAAAGATATTATCATTTTAGCAGAAGGACGTTTGGTAAATTTAGGTTGTGCAACTGGACATCCAAGTTTTGTAATGTCTAATTCATTTACAAACCAAACGTTGGCTCAAATTGAATTGTGGACAAACAGAGATGCTTACGAAAACGAAGTGTATATGTTACCAAAACATTTAGATGAAAAAGTAGCAAAATTACACTTGGCAAAAATCGGAGTTGAGTTAACAGAATTACGTTCTGATCAAGCTTCTTATATTGGTGTAACTGTTGATGGTCCTTACAAATCAGAACATTATAGATACTAATTTTTGTCATTCCTGCGAAGGCAGGAATCTCATTATAAAGATTCGAAAAACCCTTACATTTATTTGTGAGGGTTTTTTTGTTTTCTGTCATTCCGAAATGAGAGAAGAATAAACGATGGAGGAATCTCACAATAATAAAGAGAATTTCTTTTTGGGCGTTTTAACAGGCTATCCACTTTATCTTTTTATAACTGTCATTGCGCATCACGCTTTTTCTGCGTGATGCGGCAATCTCATTTTGAGGAAGAGATTACTTCGTTCCTCTCGTAATGACGATTTTTAAAAAAAGTTATAAAAAGGATGCCGTTTCTATCCTTAACGCATGGGTTATATAATTTTTAAAAAGTAGTGTCACATCGAGTGAATTTGATTTTTCATCAAATTTGTATCGAGATGTTTCTCAATGATTACTTTTCAGTACCTTTCAAAAAAATAAACGCTGAATGAAAGCAGTAAACACTAAAATCTTAGAAAACAGATTAGCACTTTTAGAAAGTTATATTCCAAGTTTTGAAGACACAAATACGAAAGTTTCAAAAGTACCTGTTGCGTGGCATTTAGACCATAGTTTAAAAGTGATAAATACGGTCATCATAAACATGCAAAAATCAGACCCTGCTTTGTATGAAAACAATTTTAAGTTTCTAGGAAAAGTGTTTTTAAAACTTGGCTTTTTCCCAAGAGGAAAAGCAAGAGCACCAAAATATGTAAAACCACCAGAAGTTATTTTAAAATCAGCTATTAGTACACAGTTAGCAGAAGCAAAACAACACATAAAAGCAATTCAAGATTTGGATGAAAACGCTTATTTTAAACATCCTTTGTTTGGAAACACAAATAAGTTTAGAGTGGCTCGTTTTTTAGATACACATACAAATCATCATTTAAAAATTGTAAAAAGCATGTTGAAGTAGGTTTCTTTACTTACTGATTTCACAATAGTTCTATTACCTTCTCATTTTTTGTATATTTATAACATCAATAAAATCAACGAATTATGAAACGTATCTTTCTTTTACTATTTCTAATTAGCTATTCAATTGCACAAGCACAAACCAATACCGTAGTTTTTGAGCTTACAGACAATCTAAAAACGTACAATTCTCAAAATTGTTTAACCAACAAAACAGATTATAGCAAAGTGTTTTTAGGTTTTGTAAAAGGAGATGAATCAGATATAAAAAATTTCAAACTTGTTATTTCATTAAGTAACGAAATTAGATATACTTTTAATAGTTATAGCGAATTAAGAAATACAGATCCGCTAAGTTGGTTAGAAGGAAATAAAGCGTTTCAACAATTTAAATATATCAATTTTGCTATACAAATTGTATTGCCAAACAATAAAAAAGAAACTCAAAATTTTAGTGTTTGTTTAAGAGAAATTTCTACAAACACCATTGTAACAAGATCGCTTACCAATACAACAAAAAACAAAGATTATATAGAAATTCCTATTTCGTTTGCAACCGATAGAAACGATACAAAAGATACTGATTTAAACGAACGATTTGGTGGTAAAAGAGGAGAACTTCAATATGGAAGAACCATTGTTAGTATTCCGTACACACATAAATTGGGTGAAATAGAAAGACCGTCTTATTGGAGATTAGAATTTTCTGAAGATCCAAAAAAACACATCATGATGCAGTCTTTGCAAAAGCAACATAAAGACGCTTTTTTCAATCAAATGAAAACAAGAATTGCCAAAAACGGGAAAAGCACTTTTTTATTTGTACATGGTTATAATGTCTCGTTTGCTGATGCCGCAATGAGAACTGCACAAATTACGTTCGATTTGCGTTTTAGCGGAGAACCTGTTTTTTACAGTTGGCCATCGCAAGGTTCAACAGCTGGTTATATGGTTGATGAAGCAAATATTGAGTGGGCAAGATTGAATATGAAAAACTTCTTAAAAGATTATTTAACCCGAACAGAAGCCGACGATATTTACTTGGTTGCACACAGTATGGGAAATCGTGGATTGACAAAAGCATTGATTGAATTGATGAATGAAAACCCAGAATTAAAAGATAAAATTACAGAAGTTATTTTAGCGGCTCCAGATATTGATGCAGATGTTTTTAGGAGAGATATTGCGCCACAAATGGTAAAGAAAATTGCAAAACCAATTACTTTATATGTTTCTTCTGATGATTTAGCTTTATTAGCATCAAGAAAAGTACACGGAAGTAAACGCGCTGGCGATGCAGGAAAAGGAGTTGTAATTGTAAAAGGAGTAGAAACCATTGATGCTTCTGGAGTGGACACTAGTTTTATGAGACATTCTTATTTTGCAACAACAAGCTCCATCATTGCTGATATTTTAGATTTGATGAAATCAGGAAAACGTGCTCCGTTTAGAGAAACTTTAGAAAAAGTAAGTAGAGAAAATGTGATTTATTGGAAAGTAAAACAAGGGAAAAATTAACCCAACCAACCATCTCTATCTAAACTTCTATATTGAATGGCTTCTGCAATATGAGTTGGAGAAATATTTTTTGCAGCGTCTAAATCTGCAATCGTTCTTGCCACTTTTAAAATCCGATCATAAGCTCTGGCAGATAAATTTAATTTTTCCATCGCCGTTTTTAATAAAGACATGCTTTCATCAGACAATTCACAGAATTTTCTGATTTGTTTTACATTCATTTGTGCATTGTAATGCAAGTTCTCAAAAGTTGTAAAACGCTCAGACTGAATTTCTCTTGCCGCCGTAACACGTTTTCTTATTTCAACAGAAGATTCTCCTTTTCGTTCTTCTGTCAACTTTTCAAACGGAACAGGAGTTACTTCTATATGAATATCAATTCGGTCTAATAAAGGTCCAGAAATTTTACTTAAATACCGCTGCATTTCTTGTGGAGAAGAGGTCATTGGAGAGTTTGGATCGTTAAAATATCCTGACGGACTTGGATTCATGCTCGCAACCAACATAAAACTACTCGGATAGGTAACTGTAAATTTTGCTCTAGAAATGGTAACTTCTCTATCTTCTAACGGTTGTCGCATAACTTCTAAAACGGTTCGTTTAAATTCTGGTAATTCATCTAAAAACAAAACTCCGTTATGAGATAAAGAAATTTCTCCAGGTTGAGGATATTGTCCGCCGCCAACCAAAGCAACATCAGAAATGGTGTGATGTGGACTTCTAAACGGACGTTGATATAACAATCCGTTGTTCTTTGTTTTTCCAACTACAGAATGAATTTTGGTGGTCTCCAACGCTTCGTGTAAGGTCATTGGTGGTAAAATGGAAGGCAATCGTTTTGCCAACATTGTTTTTCCTGATCCAGGCGGACCAATGAGAATAATATTATGTCCGCCAGCAGCGGCAATTTCCATACAACGCTTTATAGATTCTTGTCCTTTTACATCAGAAAAATCAAACTCTGGGAAATCGATATTTTTATAAAATTCGGCTCTTGTATCTACAATTGTTGGCTGAATTTTTTCATCACCATTAAAATGATTGATAACTTCCATAATGTTATCAACCCCTAAAACTTCTAAATCATCTACAATTGCAGCTTCTTTAGCGTTTGCTTTCGGTAAAATAAAATATTTAAAACCTTCTTCTTTGGCTTTTATCGCAATTGGTAAAGCGCCTTTTATAGGTTGTAAACTTCCGTCTAAAGACAATTCGCCCATAATAACATACTCGTCAATCGTTGTCGATTTTATTTGATCGGAAGCTGCTAAAATTCCGAGAGCCAAAGTTAAATCGTACGCTGCGCCTTCTTTTCTAATATCGGCGGGTGCCATGTTGATAATGATTTTTTTCCCAGGAAGCTTGTAATTATTGTTTTTCAGTGCAGCAGAAATCCTAAAAGAGCTTTCTCTAACAGCGTTATCTGGCAATCCAACCAAATGATACCCAATTCCTTTATCAATATTTACTTCAACGGTAATGGTGGTAGCTTCTATGCCGAAGACGGCGCTACCATAAACTTTAACTAGCATTTTTTTCTTTTTATTAAAAGTAAGAAAAATTTTCAACTTTTTAAGCATATTAACATCTTGTTAAATAATGTTAAAAATAAGTTGATATGTGTGTAAGCATCATACATTTACGATTTTCAACTTTTTAAAGTTTGTTCTTTGTAAATGTTAAAGAAATATTAAAATAAAAATTGCAGTTAAACCTTTACAAGTAATCAAAGTCTTAGCAACAGCTATTTACAAATAGCTTGTAAAAACAAAAATCAATCAATTAAAAAATAATGATTAAATCACTTACAACAAAACTAGTAGTATTCGCTTTATTATTAGTTTCAACAAGTACTATTGCACAAAGTATTTCTGGGAAAATAGTAGATGAAGAAAAAAATCCTTTAGAGTTTGCTTCTGTAGCAGTGCTTAATGCTGCCGATTCAACTTTAGTTAGTTATGCAAGCACAGACATTAAAGGGAATTTTAAAGTAGTTCAGATTTCTAACGGAAAAAGAATTTTTCAAATTAATTTATTAGGATATCAAGTATATCAGAAGAAAATTGATTTTGCTGGTAAATCTTTAGATTTTGGAACCATCACGTTAAAGGAATTAGACAATACGTTAGATGAAGTAGTTATTTCAGCAGTAATTCCAATTACCATTAAAAAAGATACAATGGCATTTAATGCAAAAGCATTTAAAGTTAGAGTAGATGATACTGTAGAAGATTTATTAAAGAAATTACCTGGTGTAGAAGTTGATGCAGACGGAAAAGTAAAAGCACAGGGAGAAGATGTTTCTAAAGTGTATGTTGATGGAAAGGAGTTTTTTAGCGGAGATCCTTCTGTTGCATTAAAAAACTTATCTGCAGATGCAATTAAGAAAATTGAGTTAATTGATGAAAAGAGTGATAAAGCTAGAGTTACTGGAGTCGATGATTCTAGCCGTTCTAAAGTAATTAATTTAACCTTAAAAGATGATAGAAAAGTAAATGCTTTTGGTAAATTTCAAGGGGGTTATGGTTCAGACGATCGGTATTTAACAAGTTTAAATTATAACCGTTTTTCTCCAAAAATGCAAGTTTCAATTATCGCTAGAGCAAACAATGTAAACAGTTCAGGTTCAGATATTTCTGAAATTATGTCTTTTGGTGGAGGTAACGGAGGTTTTAGAATTAGTAGAGGCGGTGGCGGAGGAAGTTCTTCGGGATTTATTACTACCGGAATTGCTGGCTTTAATTTAGGGTATGAGCTAAAAAAGAAACAAAACTTAAATGCAGATTATTTTTATAATTATGTAAACTCAGAATCTGGAAATGTGTTTTCTAAAAGAACAGAATTTGTTGGAACAGATAAATTGTATTCTGAAAGTAAATCTAATAGTACTAGTGAAACAAAATCAAACAAAGCAAATTTTAGTTATATAGATAGATCTAGTGAATTAAAAACGGTTACGCTTAGAGGAAGATTAAATTCTAGTAATACAGCAGGAAACAGTTTAAGTACTTTTGATGCTTTTGAAGCAAATGACCCAAATTCTAAGAAACTAGAAAATAAAGGAATTTCGAATAGTGATAACAAAAGTAGTAGTGCAAACCTTGACCTTAAATATATTAAACGGTTTAACAAAATAAGCAAACGAAATATAGAATTTGAATTCGGTTTTTCTTCTGATAAAAGCGATAATGTGAGTGCAAATAAAAACACAAAGGATTATACAGATCCTTCAAAAACAGATGAAGTTTCTTTAAGTACTCAAAAAAGCAATAACACTGGAAGAGATATTGACTTTGGAGTACAATATACAGAGCCGTTAAACGATAAGCATTTTATTGAACTTGGTGCTGGATTAAAGGTTAAAAATAAAGATGAATACACCGATCAATCTCAGACGTTAAATGGTTCTAATAATGCTGGTTCTACATTTACTGCAGATTTATTTGAAGAAAAAAAAGCTACCTATGGTAATGTAGATTATAAATATAACAACGAAAAAACATCGGTAACAATTGGAACAGAATTTGAAGAACAAACACAAAATTTTGGATTGACAAATGTTTCTAATTTTGATAAAAGATACTCAAGTGTAAACCCATCATTTAGATTTAGATACCGTCCTAAACAAGGAAGTTGGGTGTTTTTTAGATATAGAAAATCATTAGACTTACCTAGTTTAAGTAAAGTTTCTCCAGTAATCAATAACTTTAATCCTTTGTATATTAGAAAAGGAAATCAAAACCTAACTCCAGAAACAAGTCATTCTCTATTTGGTATGTATGGCAATTACAACTTTGCAACCGGATTTAGTTTCTTTGCACATTTAAGTTATAATAGTACAAGTGATGCAATTGTAAATAAAGAAGATACAGATATTGCAACTCGAGTTAAAACAAGTAGTTATGTAAACCTAGGAAATCGAGATAATTTTAGCGGAGATATTAGTTTTGGAAATCGTTTAAAGAAATTAGGAGTCCGTTATAATTTAGGATTAAATTATTCAACAAGTAATTATCAATCTGTAATTAATAATATTAACAATAAAACCAATTCTAAAAATACTTCGGTAAGAATTTCATTAGAAAATAATAAGAAAGACTTTTTAGATATGTCTGTTGGAGCAAACATCAGCAAAAACAATACAACGTTTTCTGGTACAACTTCTAATAGAGAATATGTACAACAATCGTATTATGTAAAATCTGATTGGAACATCACAAAATCATTCAATTTTAACACACAATTTAAATACGATATTTATACAGATAGTAATTTTGGAACTGATCAATCTGTGCCAATTTGGAACGCTTCAGTTTCGTACAATTTCTTAAAATCTAAAGCGATGAATATAAAGTTAACTGCCTTAGATTTATTAAACAAAAACGTTGGATTCTCTAGAAGTAGTTCTGATAACTATTTTGAAGAAACAACTAAAGATGTGTTAGGAACTTATTATATGGTTAGTTTAACGTATACACTCGGAACTCAACAAAAAAACACTAGAGGAAGAGGCGGAAGAAGAATGAGACATTAAACCATAAAATTTTATATAAAAAAAAAGCAGTTACTTTTGTAACTGCTTTTTTTATGGTTTAAATTTAATTAATATTTTGCTGGTTTTCCGTTAGAAGCACTTGCTTTTATAAAGTCTCTAATATCGTCATTTGCAGCTTTTAAATCTGGTTTACGCAAGTACATCATATGTCCACTTCTATATCCTTTAAATTGTATTCTGTTTTTTAATTTCCCGCTAGGATCAACTTGCCACATGGTGTATTTTGTATTAAAATATGTGGTCGCTCCATCGTAATAACCAGCCTGAAATAAAACGTGTAAATACGGATTTGTTGCCATTGCTTTTCGCAATTCTTCGCGCGTATTGTTATTTCTAAAATCCCAAGGATGAACGGGACCAAACATGTTGTATTTTACATCTGTTTTAAAATTTAGGTTCTCTTTAATATACAAATTGATGGCTGGCGTAAAAGAATGCAACCAAGAAGTTAATTCTGCATTGTAATCAGGAGAATCTCCAGCTTCTTTTTTGTCAATTCCCAAATATCTAGAATCTAATCTTCCAATAGTTTTACCATTTTTGTTTCTTAACAATTCTTTCCAAAAAAAACTATTCGGGATTTCTAAATTGTGCTGTAAAATTATTTTTTTAGACAGGCCTGTATAGTAAGCCATTTTTTCTGCAACCTGATTTTTTTCAGTTGCACTGATAAAACCACTTTTTGCAATTGCAGGCATTAAAGTATTGATTGCAAAGTCTTCAGATTCCGGTAAAATGGCTAATAAATCTTTATTTTGTAATGCTGGTGATAACATTTTATGATACCAAGCTGCAGCAGTGAAATAGGGAAAATCAATTGAAGAAGACACTGCGTTATCGGAGTTTTTTGCTCCATAATCTGCTGGAGAAACTAAAATAACTCCGTTTAAATACATCCATTCGTTACTTTGTAATGCATTTGCCAAACCAGAAACTCTAGTTCCTCCGTAGCTTTCTCCAATAATATATTTGGGTGATGACCATCGATTGTTTCTAGAAACAAAAGTGGTAATCCATTCTGCTAAGTATTTTACATCAGCGTTTACACCAAAAAAATCTGCTTTATTTACTTTTTTACCTTTGCGTTCTACAATTCTAGAATACCCAGTGTTTACAGGATTTACAAAAACAATATCAGCAACATCTAAAACAGAATATGGATTGCTTTTATATCCGTAAGGTTGTACGGGATATCCTTCGTCATCAATAGTTAAAATATTTGGACCAGTATAAGCTAAATGCATCCAAACGGATGCGGAACCTGGCCCGCCATTAAACGAAATTAGCAAAGGTCTACTTGCTGTATTTACATTGTTAGTTCGTTTGTAATAGGTGTAAAACAAGGTTGCTTTTGGAATTCCTTCTTCGTCCCAAACAGGTTGAGTTCCTGTATACGCAGTGTAATTAATTTTTTGTCCTTTAATTGTTGTTGTATGATTTGTTACAACGGTTGTGTCTGTAGGAATTGTTCTTTTTTGTGCATAAGAAGTAGTTGTAAAACACAAAAAAATTAAAATTGAGGCAAGTTTTATTTTCATTATTTGGTTACTTTTTGATAAAAGTAACCAAATAATCTGAATATAATTTTTAACTAAATATTATTTGGGTGATTTTTTAAATCTTTCTACACCTTCTTTTAGCCAATTGTAATAGGTATCTCTGTCTGTATATTGTTGTGCTTTATGCAAAATCTTTAAATCAGGGCTCATTAAAACGTAATAAGGTTGCGAAGCTGTTTTAAAATTGACAGTTTGAAAAGTTGCCCATTTATCACCAACCGTTTCTATTTTTTTTAGGTTTCCGTTTTTCTTTATAAAGTTAAATTGCGCACCTTTTGGCAATTCTTTTCTATCATCAACATATAAAGAAATAAGCACATAATCTTCGTTGATAATCGTAAAGATGTCGTTTTCTACCCAAACATTTTCTTCCATCTTTCTGCAATTCACACAAGCCCAACCTGTAAAATCTAATAAGATTGGTTTGTTGTTTTCTTTTGCATATTGCAATCCTTCATCAAAATCTTTAAAACAATTTAACCCTAACGGGCAATCGGTGTCTTTTTCGTAAACACTATAAAATTGTGGAGGCGGAAAGCCACTTAACAAACGCAAATCCCATGTAGGGTTTTTCATAGTGCCTGGAATTAAATACACCACAAAAGCAATTATTAAAACTCCAAAAGAAACTCTAGAAAAACTTATTTTTTTTATTTTAGCATCGTGCGGAAATTTAATTTTAGCAAATAAATACAAGGCTAATCCAACAAAAATTATAATCCAAATTCCGATAAATATTTCTCGTTTTAAAAGCCCCCAATGCTCAACCAAATCAGCATTTGATAAGAATTTAAAAGCAAAAGCCAATTCTAGAAATCCTAAAACAACTTTTGTAGTATTTAGCCATCCGCCAGATTTTGGCAACGAATTTAACCAACCTGGAAATAATGCAAATAATGCAAAAGGCAAGGCTAAAGCCAATCCAAATCCGCTCATTCCTGCGGTTAATTGCATGGCACCGCCATCCGAAGTTAACGATCCTGCTAATAAAGAACCTAAAATGGGGCCGGTACAAGAAAAGGAAACAATTGCTAATGTAAGTGCCATAAAAAAGATTCCAATAATTCCGCCAATTCCAGAAGCAGAGTCTAATTTATTTCCCCAAGAAGAAGGTAATGTTAGTTCGTAATAGCCAAAAAACGAAAATGCAAAAAAGGTTAAAATGGCAAAAAAGAAAATATTCAGCCAAACATTGGTTGAGATATTATTTAAAATTTCTGGATCTAAACTGTCTAAGAAATGAAAAGGAATACTTAGTAAAATGTAAATAATTACAATAAAGAATCCATATAAAATGGCATTGCTAATTCCTTTTTTCTTGTTTTTTGATTGCTTGGTAAAAAATGAAACGGTTAATGGAATCATAGGGAAAACACAAGGTGTTAAAAGTGCTAATAATCCGCCAGCAAAGCCTAATAAGAAAATATTTAGCAAGCTTGAGTTTTCATCAGAATTTGATTCGTTTTCATTTTTTAAAATCTCTGTATTTTTTAAGTCTAATTGTAATTTAGCACTCAATAATTTGCTTTTTTTGTCTAAAACAACCTTCTCTTTTATGGAGGCTTTCCCTTTCAATGTAAATGTAAAATCTTCGTCTATTTGAATACAAACGCCATTAATTTCTTTACAAACCTGTCCGGTTAAATTTAAACTTATTTCATTAGTTGTTGTGTTGTTTAAAAAAATGCGTTGCTTTAAAACAGCAGTGTTTTCAAAGTAAGATTCGTGTACTTCAAAAATGTCACTAAACTTTTTTATGGTGTCACTTTCTACTGCTTTACCAACCAGTTTAAAATCAGCAATTTCATTGCCTTTTGTAATAATTATTGGTAAAGACCCACCTTCTTCTGTAAATTGAGAATACAAATGCCATCCAGGAATAATGTCGGCAGATAAAATTAAATTGTATTCTGTTTCACTAATTTTTTCAAACGAAGAAGACCACGTTACAGGTGTTTCTGTTTGCGCATTTACAATGCTAGAAAAACTAAAAAAAAGGGCGAATAATAGCAGTAATTTCTTCATTTATTAGTTGGGTAAATTTTTATTTTTTAGGCTTAATTACAATTTCATATTGATCTGCTTTGTGTAAAACTTTTTTAGCAAATCGTTGTATGTCTTTTTTAGTGATTGATGTAACAATGTTTTCAAAGTTTTTAGGATCATTCATATTGTACCCTTCATTTTCATAATTCATTAACAAACTCATTTCAAAACGATTGTAGTTTTTTTGTTCTTTTCTATCTTTCAAGTAATTTGTGAGTGCTTTATCTAAATCTACTTGTTGGATGTTTCCTTTTGCTATTTTTTTAATTTCTTTGTGTACAATAGCCACCAAAGCTTCTACTTTTTCCGGATTACAATCAAAGCCAACGGTAATTGTTGCTTGTTGTTTTGGTCTTTTAGTTACGCTTGCAAAAGCACTTGCTCCATAAGTACCTCCTTCTTGTTCTCTTAATGTTTCTGTAAAACGAAGTTGTAAAATATCTCCAACTGCTTTAGCAATTAAAGAATTTTTTAAACTGTATTTGTAGTCGTTTTTATAAGAAACTCTAACGGTGCTTTTAGCATCTTCCATTTTTAAGTAAATATCTTTGTCAATATTTTTACTTATCCATGGAGTAGAATTGTCATTCCATTCTTCTCTTGCTTCATTTTTAGTTGGAATGCTAGCAATGTATTTTTCTAATAATGGTTTTAAAATAGCTGGTTGAACATCACCAATAATAAAAAAAGTAAAGTCTGCTGCATTATTAAATCGTGCTTTGTAAATAGATTGTACTTTCTCAAAAGAGATCTCTTTAACAAGCGATTTGTTAAACAATCTATGTTTAGGATTGTTTTTTCCGTACAAAGTAACTGTAATACTATCGCTAATTTTTTGAGAGATATTTTTACTTCTACTCACAATAAAATTATCTAAATTATTCATCAAAACTTTAAATCCATTTTCATCAAAACGGGGCTTTACAAAACGTAAGTAGACCATTTGCAATAAAGTTTCTACATCTTTTGTAGATGATGAACCGCTTACACTTTCAGATAAATTTGACAAACGAATAAATGTATTTGCATTTTTACCAGCAAGTACTTTTTGTAAATCTGTTGCAGAATAATCTCCTAATCCAGAAAATTGTACTACACTACTCATTAACGTTGCCGAAGGTAAATCTTTGTCTTTAACTAAAGATAATCCTCCATAACTAGTTGCATTTAATTGTACTTTGTTTTTGTTTTTATCAACAAATTTGTAATGTACATTAATACCGTTACTTAGTGTAAAAGTTGTAGAACCAATAGCATTGTTTTTTTCTTCTTTTACAATACTTCCTTTTTGAATATTTAACCCTGAGATAAGAGTTTTCCCACTAAACCCATCAGCATATGGCGTTAAAGTTGCATCGTTTTCTGAAGCATTTATAGTTGCTTCTACTTGAGGTTTTGTTAAATTATTTTCAGTCTCAACACCAGTAACTGTTATGTATCTGTTGTTTTTTGTATATAGTTCTAGAAGCGCTTGATGTACTTCTTTTGGGTTTAAATTTTTTAGAATATCTTTTACAAGATCAAATTCTTTTTCGACGTCTATGATGGTTTTATTCTCTAAATAATCTTGCTGAATAGTTCTTGCAATTTGTCCATGAGAAACATCTTTTTTTCTTTTGATTTGATTTTCATAAGAATTTACGATTTGTTTTAAATTTCTTGAAATTTCTTCATTTGTAAAACCAAATTTTACTGCTCTATTAATCTCGTCAAACACCGTTTTTAAAGCCTCGTTTTGTTTATTTGGTTTTGGAGTAATATTGGCAGAAAATGCATTTGATGATTTAGAAAAACTACCATAACTAATTCCAGCACCTAAAAAAGGAGCATCTGGTTTTTGAGAAATTTCTCTAATCCTTGCTGATAACATAGATGTTACCATGTTATTTAATGTCGCTTCTTTTAAACCTTCAACAGTTTCCTCTTTTAAAGATTTTGGATGTCTTATACCAAAACTAATTCTAGAAGTAGTAACTTCTTTGTCTGTTGCTAAAGAATATCCTAATTCTGTGTTTTCTGGGATGTTAACAATAAATCGTTTTTTAGGATTCTTAACTGCAGGAATTTTTGAAAATAATTTAATAATCTTTTTCTCTATTTCTGCAACATCAACATCACCAACTACAGCAATAGCTTGTAAATCTGTTCTGTACCAGTCATGATAAAAATCACGTAAAGCTTTGTATTTAAAATGATCAACAACATCCATTGAACCAATAGGTAAACGATGAGCGTATATAGTATTGTTAAACATGGCTCCAAGATTTTGCTTCAAAACTCTCATTCCTCCACTTTGGCGTGTTCTCCATTCTTCTTTGATAACACCTCTTTCTGCATCAATTTCTGTATCTGTAAGCAGTAAATAATTAGACCAATCGTTTAAGATTAACAAACCAGTATCTATAAGTTCTGGAGTTGTCGGTACGTTGTTAATGTTATAAACTGTTTCGTCAAAAGAGGTGTATGCATTGATGTCTCTACCAAAAATTAGTCCTTTTTTTTCTAAGGTGTTTAAAATTCCTTTTCCTTTAAAATGTTTTGTTCCGTTAAACGCCATGTGTTCCAGAAAATGGGCTAATCCTTGTTGATTGTCGTTCTCTAAAATTGAGCCTACATTTTGTATGATATAAAAACTAGCTACATTCTTGGTAACACTTGTTTTTTTAATATAGTAAGTCATTCCGTTTGCCAAAACTCCTTTTTTATAAGAAGCATCTTTTGGTAATGGATTGTTTAAATGGATTTCTTGAGCAACTGTAATAGCGCTAATAAATAGTAGTGTTACGAGTGTAAATTGATTGAGTATCTGTTTCATAGCTTTTGTTTTTTTAAGCAATTTTTATAATTTAATTATATTTTTAATTCGTTAAGTAAATCAACTAATTTATCATCAGAAGGTCTTGGTGCATTTGGAACCACAATATTACCTTTTGGGTCTAATAAGATGAATTTAGGAATTCCTTTTACATAATAATCTGCTACAAATTTTGATTTCCAAACGTTATCTGCAAATAACTGAATTCCCCCTAATTTTTTATCTTTAATCATGTCTTTCCATTTTTGATGATCTTTTTTGTCATCAATAGAAATGCTTAAAAATTGAATATTTTTTCCATGATATTTCTTTTCAATCTTTTTTAAAGAAGGAATTTCTGCCAAACAAGGTCCACACCAAGTAGCCCAAATATCTATGTACGTGTATTTCCCTTTTAAATCATCTAAAGAAGTTGTGCCTCCAGCATTATTTTCATAATCAATAAACTTAGGAGAAGCTGCACCTTTTACTAGATTTTTTAAAACGCTGTATTTTTTTTCAATATCTGCGTTGTTCTTTTCGTTGGTAGTTCCAACAGCTTTATACGCTTTGTAAAACCCTTCAACATTATTGGTGTATGTAATAGGGTACTGTACAGCATTAAATGCTAAGTTGTTTTTTATAGCTTGACTTTTTATGTCTTTACAAATTTTTAACATTGCCAAACTATTGTATTCATCATCTCCTTCAATTTTTAAGTCTTTTGCTTTGTTTTTATAATGAGCAGTAACTAATGACTTATAATTTGCTGAAAAGATAAAATCTTCTTCATTATCATAGGCAATATCATTTAAATCGGTTAAAAATTCTTCTGACGGAATATAATCAGGTTTTTTTGCATAATAAGAATGATACGATTTAAATCTATTCAATTTTTCTAAATAAGAATAGTTGATATTTCTTTTTTCTTTCGTTTTAAAATTAGCCGAAACCTCTTTTGACTTTGCTAACAAGTTTTCTTGACGAGCTTTAATTTCTTTCATTACTTTTTTGTAATCAGCTTCGTCTTTTGTGTAAATTTCTGTTCCTTTTCCCATTAAATTTGATGAGATGTCTTCTTTTGCAAGAAGATAATTGCTAATTCCAGAACCTTTACCACTAATAATTAAAGAGTTTTTGTGCTCTTTCGCATTGTAATTAACTTTAATATTATTGCCTTTGTTTAGATAGAGTGTTGTTCTGTTTCTAGCTTCAGAAAGTAGAAATTCGCCAGTTTTTTTAATAGTGTCATTAAAAGAGCCATCATCTGCCAAAGTAATTGTTTGCCTAGTAGACCTGTCTGTTATTCCGAAAAGAGTTATTTCTTTTACAGTTGAATTAGATATTTTACCTGAAATAATTGCGTAATCTGCTGTTTCTTTTTTACAAGAAGTTATTGCAAGTATTGCAATAAGAAATCCTATTTTTTTCATGAAGTGTACTTGTTTAAATGTAGATACATAATAAGTTTATAAATGTACAAAAATTCACTAATACTTAGTTTTTTGAAGTACATAAAAACAAATTATTTTTTAACTTTAACTTTTTAGATTTTTGCTATTTCAACAAAATTTTTAAGATTTTCTTAGTGTTATTATTTGTGATAAACCTGTTGTCTTGTCGTTTTTCTACAATCCAAATAATATCATTGTTAGAGCATAACAGCCAAGTGTTTTCTTTGTCGATTAACGAGAGTTTCTCATCTTTAAAGTATTTAGAAATTTTCTTTTTTCCTTGCATTCCTTTCGGATAAAAAAAGTCTCCATGTTGCCATCTTCT
Source organism: Polaribacter huanghezhanensis (assembly GCF_030444335.1). NCBI lineage: Bacteria > Pseudomonadati > Bacteroidota > Flavobacteriia > Flavobacteriales > Flavobacteriaceae > Polaribacter > Polaribacter huanghezhanensis. The sequence goes on from NZ_CP128595.1 coordinate 1,177,436, forward strand.
GAGAACTAATGGGAAAATAATTTTTTCTAAATCCACAAAAATTGCAGTCTTACTTTCTGAAGTTTTTTTTACAATTTTTTCAAAGGTTAAGTGTATCGGGACTGTAATTTCTAAAGTGTTTTCTGCAATTTGATATGCTGTATTTTTGTCTGTCTTTTTTATTTCTGATAATAATAAAAAACCCCTGTCCTTTAACAAGCGATGTGTTTTAGAAACCACTTCTTTACCAGATTGTGCAGTAAGTAAATGAGTTACATCGTTCCATTCGGTAAACCCAAATTCTTTTAACAATTGATAAGCATATGCTTTCGAATTTGTAGTTTCTAGAAGTTGTGCAATATCAAATTTTAGATTTCCAGTTTCAGTTTTTTTAACTACTTTTTTTTTAAAATCAGCAATTGAAGCATCAATAATTTGTTGACTTTCTTGTAAATGTTCAGTTGTTTTTTGAAAACTTTCTAATAAGGTTGGATTGATTTCTTTTAAAATCGGAACAATTTGATGTCGAATTTTATTCCGAAGATATTTATTAGAAGCATTGCTTTTATCTTCTCTCCAATTGATACTATTTTCTGTTGCGTACGTTTCAATTTCATCACGAGAAAAAATTAAAAACGGACGTACAATAGTATTATTTATTTCTGGAATTCCAGTGAACCCTTCTAAACCAGTTCCGCGTGTTAAATTGATGAGAAAAGTTTCTAAATTATCATCTGCATGATGCGCAGTAATCACAAAATCAAAAAGATGCGTTTTGGTTAATTCTTGAAACCAATCATACCGTAAATTCCGTGCAGCAACTTGTGTTGAGAGCTGATTTTTTGTTGCGTATTTTTCCGTTTCAAAACTTATAGAAAAGGTTTTTAAGTCTAATCTTTTTCCTAATTCTTTTACAAATTCTTCGTCTTTGCCACTTTCTTCTCCTCGTAAATGAAAGTTGCAATGTGCTAAAGAAATATCAAAATTTAATTGGTAAAATAGGTGTGTTAATACAACACTATCAACTCCGCCAGAAATGGCAATCAATAGTTTTTTTCCTTTTAAAAAAGAAAATTTTTGATGGATATGTTGTTGTAATTTTCCTACCATTTGTTTGTAAAACTACTCTATTTTGTTGACTTTTTAATAGCTTGATAAAAAACTTGTTGCACTTTTGGTCTGATATTTAAATTATAAATATTTCTATGATTTCTGTTTGGATACACTCTGTTTGATAAAAAAATAAAAACCAAATCGTTGGTTGGATCAGCCCAAACAAAAGTCCCAGTAAATCCAGAATGCCCAAAACTTTCTGCACTAACTTCTGGCGCTGGATACGCTTCACTAATCGACAAGGTATCATTGCCAATTAACGGTTTGTCAAAACCCAATCCACGGCGATTGTCATTTTCTGGAAACTGTATTTTTGTAAATTCTTGTAAGGTGCTTTTAGAAATGTATTGTTTGTAATTATAATGTCCGTAATTGGAATACATTTGCATCATTTTTGCCAAATCTAATGCGCTTCCAAATAAACCCGCGTTTCCAGAAATTCCGCCCATTAAAGCTGCATTTTCATCATGAACCCAATTTTTTGTTAAGTCGTGTCTAAACAGCGAGTCTATTTCAGTCGGAATGATATTGTTTGTAAAATTCTTTGTTTTTGGCGTGAATCCCAAAGTAGTTGCACCCAGTGGTTTATAAAAATTTTCTTGTAAATAATCTGTGTAATTCTCGCCAGTGATGTTAGAAATAATTTTTGGAAATAATAAAAAAGCCAATCCAGAATACTTGTATTTTTTGACGTTAGAAACTTTAGATCTGTTGATTTGGCGATACATTTTGTTTTTAAATCGATCTTTTACAAAAATGTTGTCATACGCCTGACTTGTAAACCTCTTTTTAGAAGTTGATTTTACAAATCGAGATTTGAATGATTTGTTTTTCTTTAAAACATCCTTCAAAAAAACGATGTACGGATTTAATCCTGCTTGATGCGCTAATACCTCTCTAACAGTTAAGTTTTTTTTGTCGCTTCTTCCTTTCCAAGGTTTCCAGTAGTTGCTAAACGGAACATCTAAATCTATTTTCCCTTCGTCGTACAATTTCATAATTGCGGGCAACGGGCCTAAAATTTTAGTTACAGAAGCAATGTCGTACAAATCATTTAATGCTACTTTTTGAACGCTGTCGTATGTTTGAAATCCGTAGGCTTTATGAAAAATGATTTTATGATTTTTTGCAACCAAAATTTGTGCTCCAGGAAAGGCTTGTTTTTGGATGGCATCTGTAATAATTGAATCTACTTTTTGATATATAAAAACCGAATCCATACCAACTTCAGACGGATTTCCATAGGTTAGTTTTTGAGCATTCAAAGAAAAACTCAACACAAAGAAACTTAAAAGAAGAATTTTTCTGATCAACATTATTTCGACGCTTTTTTATTTTTTAACATCCAAACGTGAATCATTTTTTTTAAAGAAACTTCTGGCTTTGGCAACGGAATTGTTCTGCCAAATTGCTTGCTTCGATTAAATTTAGAATAGGCAATTTTATGATACTTCCAATCATCTGGAAACAGTTCTATAAACTTATTAAAAACATCTTGAACTTGGTATGTTTCTTCAAAAGTTGCAATTGTTTTGCTGAATTTTTCGTCTTGGTTGATAATCATTATTTATATCTATTTAAAATCTCAATTTCTGTTCTTGTTTTGTTTTTTCTTATTAAAGAATAAGTTGCAATTCCAATTATTAAAATATATAAAAGAACAACTTTTACAACTCCAAGTAGTCCAATAGAGAAAATCAATAACAAAAGTCCAGCTTGCCCAATTAATTCAAATTCAACACCGTTTTCAATTAGGATGGCATAATATAAAGACCATAAAAAGATAGCAGTTGTAAACAGAATAGCAAATATTTGAGGTTTTGCATATTGAAATATTGATGGTGTTCTTTTGGAGTAGTTCATATTAGGAACGACTTCTTTTAAATAATTAAAGACTTCATTTTTTACTTCAAGCTTTTTTAAAACGAATTCTTCTTCAGAAGCGTCACCAAAATATATTTTAATAAAATTTTTAACCTCTTGATTTTCAATTCTTTTTATGTAGGAGAAAGGTATGCTAAATAGCTCGTTTGGAATTTTATCGTTATCTATTTGTTTTGAAAAATGACTTAACTCATTGTTTTTAATTTTTCCTTTATAAATAGTGTTATCATTTATTACTATAACATCAATATTCTTGTGGTTGGTAATTTTCCAAAACTTAATCATAATTATTTAGAATTAGTTAGCGCATATTTCATGGCTTTGGCTTTTAATAAACATTCTTCGTATTCTTTTTCTGGAGTAGATTTTGCTGTAATTGCGCCACCAACAGAAAAGGAAATATACTTGTTTTCTTCGTTGTATAAAATGCTTCTAATCACTACATTAAAATCAAAATCACCATTCGGAGTAAAATAACCAACAGCACCAGAATACAATCCGCGTTTGGTTTCTTCTTGCGTTTCAATAATTTTCATTGCAGAAACTTTTGGCGCACCAGTCATGCTTCCCATCGGAAACGTTTCTCTAATAATATCAACAGAATGCGTTGTGTTTTCTACTTCAGAAACTACTGTAGAAACTAATTGATGTACTTGCTTAAAAGAATAAACTTTACACAATTCTTCAACTTTTACAGAACCTTTTATCGCCGTTTTTGATAAGTCATTTCTTACCAAATCTACAATCATAATATTTTCTGAACGTTCTTTTTCGTCTCTTGCCAATTCAAAAGCAATTTGATCATCATCCACTTTGCTAATCAATCTTTTTGCGGTTCCTTTTATCGGTTGAGAAATTACTTTTGATCCTTCTCTTTTAAGATATCTTTCTGGCGATGCCGACAATAAAAACTGATGGTCGCACTTTAAAAAAGTAGCAAAAGGTGGTTCAGAAATTGCATTTAAATGATGGTACACTTCTAAAGGATGTATCGTTGCGTTTTCTGCATAAAACTCTTGGCAAAAATTGGCTTCGTAAATGTCTCCTCTGTTGATATGATTTAAAATAGTAGTAACTTTTTGATAATATTCGTCTTTAGAAATTCTCAACTTGACTTTTATTTCTTTGGATGATTTGTCAGGTTGAGCGGAGTCGAAACCTAAAGAAACTTTGTTTATCTCTTCAAAATCGGTATCAATTTCATCATCAATCATTTTTAAATAAGAGAATTTGATGGTGTTTCCTTTGATAAAAATAATCCGTTGAGGCTGAAAAAAATACAAGTCGGCAAAATGCAATCCATCAAAATTCTTAGAAGAAAGTCTTTCTACATCGTTTTTTAAATCGTAACTCAAATATCCAAACAAATAATCGTTTGTAATAGACTGATATTCTTTCAATTTATCAAAAGAATTGGTGTAATCTGTTTTGATGGAGGTAAATTCATCCACAGCCAACACGGCATCAAAAGAAGAGTACTTCTGATTGTATTGATTAGAATCTAACCAAGTAATGGCATCATATTGTTGCGCCCAAATCAAGATTTTTGATTTAAATTCATCAATAGATTCAACAGTAAACGTTTTTTGTACTCTTTGCATGCAACTGCAAAAATACAAATCTTCCCATTGAGTGCTTCAATTTATTTTGCAATTATATTCTTAAAAAGTAGTACTTTACGACTTTCAAAAATTATACAATGGTTTCATTAAGTACTCTTGATTATATTTTAATTATTTCCTTTTTTGTAATTACTTTATTTATTGGAATTTATGTTTCAAAAAAATCCGGTAAAAACTCCACCGAATATTTTTTATCAGGAAGAACAATGCCTTGGTGGTTATTGGGTTTGTCGATGGTTGCAACAACATTTTCTACTGATACACCAAACTTTGTAACCAATGTTGTTCGTGTAAACGGAGTTTCTGGAAACTGGTCTTGGTGGGCATTTTTAATTACGGGTTTATTAACTGTTTTTGTCTATGCAAAATTATGGCGTAAGTCGAATGTGAAAACAGATTTAGAGTTTTATGAAATTCGTTATGGAGGAAAACCAGCAAAGTTTTTAAGAAAGTTTAGAGCCATTTATTTAGGTGTAATTTTTAATGTGATTACAATGTCTGCGGTAACATTAGCAGCCATAAAAATAGGCGGAATTATGTTGGGTTTAGAGCCTTGGCAAACGGTTATTAGCGCCGGATTAATAACTGCTATTTTTAGCGTTGTTGGCGGATTTAAAGGCGTTGTTTATACGGATTTTATTTTATTTTTTGTTGCAATGGCAGGTGCTATCGGAGCAGCCTATTACTTGGTAAATATTCCTGAAGTTGGTGGTATTGAAGCATTGTTAGCAAATGAGAATGTTGCTGATAAATTATCCATTCTACCGGATTTTAATAATACAGAAGCACTCATTACACTATTAATAATTCCGTTAGCTGTGCAATGGTGGAGTTCTTGGTATCCAGGGGCAGAGCCTGGGGGTGGCGGATATATAGCACAACGAATGTTGGCGGCGAAAGACGAAAATCATGCAATTGGAGCAACCTTCTTTTTTAATATTATGCATTATGCATTACGTCCTTGGCCGTGGATTCTTGTTGCGTTGGCTTCTCTTGTAGTTTTTCCAGATTTGGCAAGTATTCATCAAGCTTTTCCTAATATTCCTGCAGATAAATTAGGACATGATTTAGCATACTCTGCCATGTTGACAAAATTACCAAGCGGGTTATTAGGTGTTGTTTTAGCGTCTTTAATTGCTGCGTATATGAGTACCATTTCAACGCAGTTAAATTGGGGTTCGTCTTATATTGTATTTGATTTTTATAAACAACAAATCAATCCAAATGCATCAGAAAAAAAACTAGTTGCAGTGGGTAGAATATCTACAGTATTGTTAATGGTTATAAGTGCAATAATGGCATTATTGATGCAAGATGCATTGCAACTTTTTAACCTATTATTAGTTTTTGGTGCTGGTACAGGGTTAATTTTTATTCTTCGATGGTTTTGGTGGCGTATCAATGCGTGGAGCGAAATATCAGCAATGTTTGCTTCTGGTATTGTTTCATTAATCTTAACAATTCCTACGATAGATTCTTATTTGTTTGATGCTGAAAGCGGAATACTCCCAGCTTGGGCAAAGTTTTTAATTGTTGTTGGAGTTACTAGTGCTGTTTGGCTAATCTCAATGTTGTTAACCAAACCTGAAAGCGATGAAGTTCTACAAAATTTTTACAAGAAAACACAACCGGGAGGGCCAGGATGGAAATCTGTTATTGCAACTGCAAAAGAAAATAATATCACATTGGTAGATGAAAATGAAAAAGGATGGAGTGTTCCATCTGGTATAATTGCGATGCTATTAGGTTGTGTGCTTATTTATAGCATTATGTTCAGTACAGGATATTGGATTTATGGAGAAACTACCTTGGCAATTAGTACTACTATTTCTGCAATTGTTTCTGGATATTTATTAACCAAGACTTGGAAAAAAATAAAAGCGACCGTTCTTTAATATTCAAACCCTATCAAGGTATAAAAACAAAAAAAGCAACTCAATTGAGTTGCTTTTTATATGTTTAAAATGCTAACTAAGCATTTAATGGTTTTCCGTCCCAAGCAGTTTTTGCAGCTTCTTTTATTGCTTCAGAATAGGTTGGATGACCATGACAAATTCTAGCTAAATCTTCTGCGGATGCTCTAAATTCCATTGCAACCGCAGCTTCCATAATTAAATCTGCAGCTCTTGCTCCAACAATATGAACTCCTAAAATTTCATCCGTAGTTTTATCAGCTAATATTTTTACAAACCCATCCAAGTCTCCACTTGCTCTAGATCTTCCTAAAGCGCGCATTGAGAATTTTCCTACTTTGTAATCTACACCAGCAGTTTTTAATTCGTCTTCTGTTTTACCAACTGCGGCAACTTCTGGCCAAGTATACACAACACCAGGAATTAAATTATAATCGATATGTGGTTTTTGTCCCGCTAAATATTCAGCAACAACAACGCCTTCTTCTTCTGCTTTATGCGCTAACATAGCACCTTGAACAACATCGCCAATGGCATAAATGTTTGAAATATTTGTTTGTAGATGATCGTTTACTTCAACTTGATTTCTCTTATTTAATTGTACGCCAGCATTTTCTAAACCTAAACCTTCAGTATATGGTTTTCGTCCAACAGCAACTAAACAATAATCGCCTTTAAACTCAATTTCTCTGTCTTTTTTATCTGTAGCTTTTACAAGTACTTCATTGCCATTTCTCTCAACAGAAGTCACTCCGTGACTCACAGCAAATTTGATTCCTTGTTTTTTTAGCACCTTTTGCAACTCTTTAGAAACATCAGCATCCATGGTTGGTGTGATCTTATCTGCATATTCAACTACGGTAACTTCTGCTCCTAGACGTTTATAAACTGATCCTAATTCCAAACCAATAACACCACCGCCAATTACAACTAGGTGCTCAGGAATTTCATTTAATTTTAAGGCTTCCGTAGAAGTAATAATTCGCTCTTTATCTAAAGTGATAAAAGGTAATGTAGTAGGTTTTGAACCAGTTGCAATAATAATATTTGTTCCTTCAATCGTTGCTGAAGAACCATCATTTTTTGCGATTTTCACATGAGTTGCATCCACAAAAGAACCCAATCCTTCAAAAACATCCACATTGTTTTTATCCATTAAATATTTGATTCCACCAGTAGTTGTTTCAACAATTCCGGCTTTACGATCAATCATTTTTTTAAAGTTGATTTTTGGTGGACTAATAACAATTCCGTGATCATCAAAATGCTTAGATGCATCATAAAAATGATGCGAAGAATCTAACAGCGCTTTTGAAGGAATACATCCAACATTTGTACAAGTACCTCCTAAGGTTGAATATTTTTCAATAATTGCAACTTTTTTACCTAATTGAGAAGCTCTGATTGCAGCGATATATCCTCCAGGACCAGAACCAATAACGATGATGTCGTATTTCATTTTTAATGTAATTTTGGAGTACAAAAGTAAACATTATTGTTTAAAAACGATAGATTTCAGAAGAATTACTATCTTTAAATCCTTAAATATTTTAGAGATGAAAATTTTAAAAAAAATAGGCAGGACATTGTTATTCATTTTGATAGTTGTTCAGTTTTTTAGCCCAGAAAAAAACGAAGGAGATGTAACTTCTTTAACAACTTTTGTAGAGGAGACAAATCCGCCAGATGAAGTGCATAAAATAATGAAAACATCTTGCTTTGATTGTCATTCAAATTCTACTCGGTATCCTTGGTATAGCAATATAACTCCAGTTAATTACTGGATGGCAGATCATGTTAAAGAAGGTAAAAAGGAACTCAATTTTTCTAAATGGGGCAATTATTCTTTGAAGCGTAAAGAGCATAAAATGAAAGAGTTTTATGAACAAGTTGAAAAGAAAGAAATGCCATTAGATTCTTATACTTGGACACATTCTGACGCAAATTTAACGGATGCTCAAATCAAAATAATTGTAGATTGGGCAAAAGGAGTTCAGTCTAATTATGCAGCACAACTAAAAGCAAACTAATTGATTCATCAATCTGTTTTAATCATTGGGGCTGTTTGGGTTGAGCCAAATTCTTCGGCAGCAGGAAGTAGAATGCTACAATTAATTGAGTTGTTTTTAAAGCAAAACTTTACCATTACATTTGCAACAACGACACAAAAAACAGCCAAAGCATTTGATTTAAAATCGATTGATGTAAATGAAGTTTCTATTGAATTAAATTCATCGACTTTTGATGATTTCGTGAAAGAGTTAAATCCAACAATTGTTGTTTTTGATCGCTTTATGATAGAGGAGCAATTTGGTTGGCGAGTAGCAGAAAATTGCCCAAATGCAATCAGAATTTTAGACACAGAAGATTTACATTGTTTGCGAAAAGTTAGAGAGGAGTCCATAAAAAAACAAGAGAATTTTACAATTGAAAAATTAGTAACTTCTGATATTGCTAAACGAGAAATCGCAGCAATTTTACGGTGTGATTTGTCTTTAATCATTTCTACTTTTGAAATGGAATTGCTAGAAACTATTTTTAAAATTGAGAAGCAAATTTTACATCACATCCCTTTTTTGTTACATAGAATTGAGGAAAATGATGTGGAAAAATGGAAGCCTTTTCAAGAGAGAAGTCATTTTACAATTATCGGTAATTTTTTACACGCCCCAAATGTTGATGCCGTTTTATTGCTAAAAAACACGATTTGGAAACAGATAAGAAAACAACTCCCAAAAGCAGAATTACATATTTATGGAGCTTATGCAACGCAGCAAATTTTGCAATTACACAATGTGCAAGAAGGATTTTTAGTAAAAGGCTACACAACAAATCCGAAAGAAATTGTAAACAACTGTAAAGTCGTTTTAGCACCGTTGCGTTTTGGCGCAGGAATAAAAGGTAAACTAACAGAAGCAATGTTGTGTGGTCCGCCAAGTGTAACAACAAGTATTGGCGCAGAAGGAATGCACGATGATTTACCTTGGAATGGTTTTGTAGAAGATGATTTTATCCTTTTTGCAGAAAAAGCGGTTGCATTATATACTGATGAAAACTTGTGGAACCGATCTCAGAAAAATGGAATTCAAATCATTAATCAATTGTATGATAAAGAAAAAATTAGTGGGCAATTTATAAATCGGTTAGTATTGCTTCAAAAAAATATTGTACATCATAGAATTCAAAATTTCATGGGAAGTTTAGTACAACATCAAACATTACAAAGCACAAAGTACATGAGTAAATGGATTGAAGAAAAAAACAAAAATTAATTTACAAAGCAAATTTCACACCTATAAAGAGACTTCTTTTAATATTAAGGGAGGTGCTAAATCTTGTGGTTAAATCTTTTCTGTCAATGGCTTGATACAGAAGAGAGAGTCGTATTTTATCAGTGATAGGGTAGGTAGTTTCAAAATCCATGCTTAACCCCATAAAAGAAGATTCCTCTATTGAATAGTTAATCCCAATAAAACTGCCCTTTCCTCTTAAAATGATACCATGATTTATATATGCTCCAAAATTAAATTTTTTTAAAAAGGGAAATCGTGTAACATAACCAAATCCAATAAAAAAACGATGAAATGTAGAGCTATTTAAATCTGAATATTCAATCCCAATATAAAAAGGAAAGCTACTTTTTTTAGTTTCAAAAGCTTTTAATTCAAGTCGGATTAATAGATCTGGGGTAAAAGAGTCATTACCTATATTGTCACCAAACAACAATAATCTTATGTCTTGATGAACAGATAAGCTCATTGAGGATTCTTGACTAGTACTCGGGAGAAAATAAAATAAACAAAAAAAGAGTACTAACACTTTCACTTAATAAATAGTTTTTTAATATTCAGGTTAATAGTTAGAGAGATAAAAACTTGAAAGTTATTTTTATTACAAGGTACTATTTTATTTTGTAAAAGCGCAAAATCGTAAAAGTAATATTATGAGTGATTTAAGCCTCGTTTTTAAAAAATATATTAAAAAAGTAATAGCATATGGGCGGATAATTTCGCGATACTTTTTTAGTAAAAGCTCAATAACCTTGAATAAGGACAGTATTTGGGTTTACTAAATCACCAATTGGATCAATAATATCTTTCGGATAATTTTGTTCTCCCTATTTTTTTTAAAAATAGAGATAAATTATATTTTCAGCCATTATTATATTTAGTTTTTCGAAGAGCAACCTCATTTAAAATACGTGATTCTGATGTTAATTTGAAATGCAGAAAAAGGACTTTTAAATTTATGTAAACATTATTTATTGACGTTGTATACTCAGTAAGAAATATTACTAAAATTGCCTTTATTTACTTTTAATCTAAACTTAAAGTTGAGACAAGTAAAATTTTAATTATTAATTAAACCTGCACGTTTTAGTAATGCGTCTGGTTTTGGTTCTTGCCCTCGAAAGCGTTTGTACAATTCCATGGGTTTTTCTGTTCCGCCTTTTGATAAGACATTTTCTTTAAATTTTGTCGCAACCTCTTTGTTAAAAATTCCTTTTTCTAAGAAATATTCAAAAGCATCTGCATCCAATACTTCAGCCCATTTGTAGGAATAATATCCTGCAGAATATCCGCCTTGAAAAATATGAGAAAACGCGGTGCTCATACAGTTTTCTGCAATATCAGGATATAATTTTGTGTCAGAAAAAGCGTCTGTTTCAAATTCTTTTATACTTTTTATTTCTGATGGATTTTCAGAATGCCATTTCATATCTAATATCCCAAAACTTAATTGACGAAGTGTTTGCATTCCTTCATGAAAACTTGCCGATTCTTTAATTTTTGTTATATATTCCATCGGAATTACTTCTCCAGTTTCATAATGTTTGGCAAAAATTTCCAAGGCTTCCTTTTCGTAACACCAATTCTCTAAAACTTGACTAGGTAATTCCACAAAATCCCAAGAAACTGAAGTTCCAGACAAGCTATTATACGTTGTGTTTGCCAGTATTCCGTGCAAAGCGTGACCAAATTCGTGAAACAAGGTTGTCACTTCGTTAAAAGTTAATAATGACGGTTTTGTTGCGGTAGGTTTGGTAAAATTACACACGATTGAAACGTGTGGTCTTTCATTAATTCCGTTTTTAATTTGTTGCGGTTTGTAAGAAGTCATCCATGCGCCATTTCGTTTTCCTTTTCTCGGATGAAAATCTGCATAAAAAACAGCGATAAAATTTCCTTTAGTGTCTGTTACATTGTATGTTTTAACATCGTCGTGATAGATGTCAATATTAAAAACTTCTTCAAAATGTAAATCGTACAAACGATTTGCAACTTCAAAAACACCATTAATTACATTTTCTAATTTAAAATACGGTTTTAAGATTTCTTGATCTAAATTGAAGCGTTCTTTCTTTAGTTTTTCTGCATAATAAGCGCCGTCCCATTTTTGTAATTGATCAATTCCGGCTAGTTTTTTTGCATATGCTTCTAATTCTTCAAATTCTTTTTGAGCAGCAGGTTTTGCTTTGGCTAATAAATCATTTGAAAAAGAAATTACTTTTTCTGGAGTTTCAGCCATGCGTTCTTCCAATACAAAATGTGCATGCGTTTTATAACCGAGTAAATTTGCTCGTTGATGACGCAATTTTACAATGTTTAAAACAATCTCTTCATTATTAAATTTGTTATCTTGAAAGGCTTTTTTACCAGCAGCAATTGTTATTTTTTTTCGTAATTCGCGATTGTCTGCATAGGTCATAAAAGGAATATAACTCGGGTAATCCAAGGTGAAAATCCAGCCCTTCTTTTCGTTTTCTTTTGCAAGTTGATGTGCTGCTTCTTTTACGCTTTCTGGCAAACCAGCAACTTCATATTCTTTTGTTAAATGCATTTGAAAAGCATTGGTTTCTGCTAAGACATTTTCTCCAAACTGCAACGATAATTTTGATAGTTCAGTATCAATTTTACGCAGTTCAGATTTTTTTTCTTCTGATAAATTTGCGCCATTTCTAGCAAAACCTTTGTATTGTTTTTCTAACAACATGTGTTGTTCTACAGATAAATTTAAGTTTTCTTTTTGATCAAAAACAAATTTTACTCGTTCAAATAATTCCTTGTTTAGCTTGATGTCATTAGAGAAATCACTTAGCCAAGGAGATATTTCTTGTGCTATTTTCTGAATTTCATCATTGGTTTCAGCCGAATTTAAATTGAAGAAAATACTGGTAATTCTTCCTAGTTTTTCACCAGTAAAATCCAACGCAACTGTAGTGTTTTCAAAAGTTGGTTCGTTTTGATTCTGAACAATTTCATCGATTTCTTTTTTTGCAATTTCAATGGCTTTTTTAATTGCAGGTTTGTAATCTTTGTTTGAAATTTTTGAAAAAGGTGCAGTATTAAAATGGTGTAAAAGTGGATTCATTTTGTAATTTGTTGGAGTTAATGTCACCTCGAGCGGAGTCGAGAGGTTTAAGATCTCGACTCCGCTCGACCAGACAAAAAAAGGAGTGTTTTATTTTTTTACTCTTTTAGAAGCTTGTTCAACTTTTAGTTTTAAACCTTCTTTGTAAGCAATAACCTTATCTAACACGCATTTATCAGAAACACCAATAATTTGTGCAGCTAAAATTCCTGCATTTTTTGCGCCGTCTAAGGCAACAGTGGCAACTGGAACTCCGCCAGGCATTTGTAAGATGGATAAAATAGAGTCCCAACCGTCAATAGAATTTCTGCTTTTTACAGGAACGCCAATTACAGGTAACGGGCTCATAGAAGCAACCATTCCTGGTAAATGTGCAGCGCCGCCAGCACCAGCAATGATCACTTTTATTCCGCGTAAATGTGCATTTTTAGAATAGTCAACTAATTTTTCTGGAGTTCTGTGCGCAGATACAATATCTACTTCAATTTGAATGTTAAAACTTTCTAAAATATCGATTGCTTCTTGCATGATTGGAAGATCTGAATCGCTTCCCATTATAATTCCTACCATAATCTTATCAATTATCAATAATCAGTTATCAATGACATCTGATTATTGTTTACTGTTAATTGTTTTTGCTAATTACTCTAATTGTTTCTTTTACTTTTTGAGCCGTTTTTCTTGCGTTGTCAATATTGGTGTCAACAATAGTTACGTGTCCCATTTTACGAAAAGGCTTTGTTGTTTTTTTTCCGTAAATATGCGGAGTAACGCCATTAATTTGTAACACTTTTTCAATGTTTTCGTAAATAACATCACCAGAAAAACCTTCTTCACCCACCAAATTTACCATAATTCCGGCAACTTTGCTATCGGTATTTCCTAAAGGAAGATTTAAAACCGTTCTAAGGTGTTGTTCAAACTGATTTGTATAAGAAGCTTCAATCGAATAATGCCCAGAATTATGTGTTCTTGGCGCCACTTCATTGATTAAAATTTCATCATTTTCTGTTTGAAACATTTCCACAGCCAATAAGCCAACATGTTTAAAAGATGCTGCAACTTTTAAAGCGATTTCTCTTGCTTTTTTTGCGACTTTTTCATCAATTCTTGCAGGACAAATTACATATTCAACTTGATTGGCTTCTGGATGAAATTCCATTTCTACCACAGGATATGTTTTTACGTCTCCATCAGCATTTCTTGCAACAATTACTGCCAATTCATTTTTAAACGGAATCAATTGTTCAATAATACAATCGGTATCTGCTAAATTCTGAATATCGTTTTTTGTACGAACTACTTTTACGCCAGTTCCGTCGTATCCAAATTGTGCAGATTTCCATACAAAAGGAATTTGAAATTTGTTGCCTTCAAAAGCAGCAATTAATTCGTTTTTTGTTGCAAATCGTTGATGAGGTGAAGTTGGAATCTTATTTTCAACAAAAAAATCTTTTTGTTTTCCTTTGTGCTGAATAATTTCTATCACAGAAGGTTGCGGATAAATTTTCAATCCTTCTTTTTCCAATTGATACAAAGCATCAATATTTACATGTTCAATTTCTATGGTTAAAACATCCACCAGTTTTCCGAAGTTATAAACAGCATCAAAATCTAATAAATTTCCTACATGAAATTCGTTGCAAATTTGTGCACAAGGCGCTTCTGGTGAAGCGTCTAAAATTGCGGTGTAAATATCGTATTTTTGAGTTTCGGCAAGTAACATTCTCCCTAATTGCCCGCCGCCTAAAACGCCTAATTTAAAATCGGAAGAAAAATAATTTTTCACTATATAAATGTGTTGTGTATTGTTCCTGCAAAAATAACAATCTATTTGATTTAGAACTACTAAAAGTTCGTGATTCGTAAAACAGTCCCATTTAAATTGGTTACTAAATATTCTCTGGCAGAATACGTGATTCCAGCCGTTAATGGAGCACCGTTTAAGATGTTAAACTCACTGTCATCACATAGGCATTTCATTCTTAATCCATTTTCTACAACCATTTGAGAACAAGCACTTGGCTGAATATGCGGAGCAGTACGTTCAAAAGCTTTGAATTGTGTTCCGTTGATATTATATATAATGATGCCTTTAATTCCGCCACTTCCATAAGCCCAATTTCCAGGAACATTTAAGTCTATAAATTCTGGCAAACTTAAATCTATCGTTTCATTAATTTGAACGTACGGTAATATGTCGTTGTTTTGAAAACTTGATGAACAATGACTAAAAACTAGAATGGCTATGAAAGCAAAAAAGATTTTTTTCATTGATAAATGTTTGTGTGATATTAAAACGATGGCAAGTTACAAATATTTTGTACATTTGTAACTGAATCTCATTCTGATAAAACGGTAATGAGATTTTGTATTTTAAAACTATACGATTATGAGTGAAGTATCATATTATACGCCAGAAGGACTTAAAAAGTTAAAAGAAGAATTAGAGCATTTAGAACATGTAGAGCGTCCAAGAGTTACGCAAGAAATTGCTGATGCACGCGATAAAGGAGATTTAAGTGAAAATGCAGAATATCATGCAGCAAAAGAAGAGCAATCTCATTTAGAATTTAAGATTGCGAAATTAAAGAATGTGGTTTCTAATGCAAGAATTATTGATGAATCTCAATTAGACACGTCAAAAATATTGATACATTCTGTAGTGAAAATCAAAAATACTGCCAATAAAATGGAATTTACCTATACCTTGGTTGCAGATTCTGAATCTGATGTTAGAAACGGAAAACTATCTGTGAATTCTCCCATCGGAAAAGGTTTGTTAGGAAAAGTAGTTGGTGAAATTGCAGAAATTCAAGTTCCAAACGGAATCATGAAGTTTGAAATTATAGAGATTTCTAGATAATATTTATCAAAATAATTTTAAAAACCTTGTCAATTTGATGAGGTTTTTTTTACTAAAAAACAATAGAGGATATGTTTGTCCTTTATAAAAAAATGAATATCTTTGTAACATAAAAAAGAATAAATGTTTTCAAAATCTTGCGAATATGGTTTAAGAGCAGTGCTATTTATAGCACAAAGTTCTCTTTCTAACACAAAAGTTAGCTTGGTAGAAATTGCGCAAGAAATAGATTCTCCTTCTGCATTTACAGCAAAAATATTACAACAATTATCAAAAGCAAACATTATAGCATCTACCAAAGGTCCAACTGGCGGATTTCTAATTGCCAAAGAAAATTTAAAAAAGCAAACCTTGGCAGGTGTTGTTGCCGTTTTAGATGGCGATAAAGTGTATACCGGTTGTGGTTTGGGTTTAAAACAATGTGATGATCAGTTTCCTTGTCCTGTTCATGATCAGTTTGTAAAAGTGCGAACAGAATTAAAAACAATGTTAGAAAACACTAATTTATACGATTTAGCTATTGGAATTGACAATGGAATTACGTGGTTAAAAAGAGCTTAAAAAAAAATTAAAATAATAAAGGATAAAAATGTCTTAAATAATAAATTATGAAATTACAAGCAGACACATTAGTAAGCGATATTGTTGCAGAGAATTACAATGCCGCAGCCGTTTTTAGCAAATATAAAATAGATTTTTGCTGCAATGGTAACAGAAGTTTAGCAACTGTTACAGAAAAAAAAGGAATCAGTTTAGACGAAGTTTTAGAAGATTTAGAAAATCAATTAAAAACCAAAGAAGATCAATCTAGTTTATATCAAAATTGGGGAATCGATTTTTTATCTGATTATGTTGTAGAAACGCATCATGCGTATGTAGAAAAAAGCATTCCGGCGATTAAACAATATGTAGCTAAAATTAGCAAGGTTCATGGCGAGAGACATCCAGAATTATTTGAAATCAGAGATTTGTTTTTTGGTTCTGCCGATGAGTTGACAAAGCACATGAAAAAAGAGGAATTAATTTTATTTCCGTTTTTTAAGAAATTAGCAAAACTAAAAAAAGAAGGAGGAGTTTATCAAAAACCAAATTTTGGAACGGTAGAAAACCCAATTGCAATGATGCATCACGAACACGATGTAGAAGGAGAACGGTTTAGAAGAATTGCAGAATTAACAAATAATTATACGCCACCTTCGGATGGATGTACCACGTATAAAGTTGCATTTTCTATGTTAAAAGAATTTGAGGAAGATTTACATAAACACATTCATTTAGAAAATAATATCTTGTTTAAAAGAGGAATTAAATTAGAACAAGAATTATCGAATTAAAAAAACACCTCTAAATATTTGAGAAAGCAGTAACAATCCCTAATTGTGTTACTGCTTTTTTTTATCTTTGAGATTCATTGACCAATTGCTGAATTATGAGTAGTATTTTCACAAAGATTATCAACCAAGAAATTCCGTCGTATAAAATAGCAGAAGACGATTATTTTTATGCGTTTTTAGATATCAATCCAAATGCAAAAGGGCACACATTGGTAATTCCTAAAAAAGAAGTGGACAAACTTTTTGATTTAGATGCTGAAACGTATTTAGGTTTAATGCAGTTTGCACAAAAAGTTGCCAAAGCCTTAGAAAAAACAATTCCTTGTAATAGAATTGGAATGTCTGTAGTTGGGTTGGAAGTTCCGCACGCACACGTACATTTAATTCCGATTAATAGAGTTTCAGATATTAATTTTACGAGTAAAAAATTAAAGATGCAGCACGAAGATTTTGTAAAACTTGCTGATGAAATTGCTAAAAACATTTAAGATGAAAAAATGGATGAAAGTAGGACTGCTTTGGGGATTATTTATGTTTGTAATTATGACATTTGTATGGCCGGCAATAGTTGGTGATGAAATTTCTTTAAAAAGAATTTTAATTGCAATTCCGATTTGGATACTTGGAGGAATTATTTTTGGATATACGATGCGAAAAAATTATAAAGAAGAAAAAAAATAATTTACTTTTTTAATAAAATCTGAATACTTGTTCCTTTATTAATTTCAGATTTTTTTACGAATATTTTTCCGTGGTGATATTCGTCAACAATACGTTTAGAAAGTGATAAACCTAAACCCCAACCACGTTTTTTTGTCGTAAAACCAGGTTTAAATATTTGTTTAAACTGCGATTTCGGAATTCCTTTTCCGGTGTCAGAAACGGTAATTTGAATCCATTTGTCTTTTTCTGAAATAGAAATGGTAATTTTTCCTTTTCCTTTCATTGCGTCAATAGCATTTTTAATCAAATTTTCAATTACCCAACCAAAAAGTTCAATATTAATAGTAGAAAAGAGGTGTTCAAATTTAGGATTGAAATCAAAAAGGACTTGTTTTGAACTTCTGCTTTTTAAATAATCAACAGCAGTTTTGGTAACCATTACAATATTATGTTGTTGTAGTTCTGGTTTAGATCCAATTTTAGAAAAACGGTTTGCAATCGTATTTAACCGATCAATATCTTTTTCCATTTCTGAAATATGCTTTTGGTTTATGTTTTCTAACTTTAAGAGTTCTATCCAACCCAATAAAGAAGATAATGGCGTGCCAATTTGATGCGCAGTTTCTTTTGCCATTCCTGTCCAAAGTCTATTTTGTTCTGCAATTTTATTAGAAGAAAACAACATGTAAATCACCGTTAAAAACAATAGCAAAATTAAAATTAATGCAATCGGATAATAAGTAAGCTTGTCTAATAAATCAGAATCTCGATAATACACATACTCGGTGATGTCCAAATATTTTATTTCTATCGGTTTATTTTGACTTTTCATAATCTCTAATTGAGATTGTAAATATTTAGGGTTACTTGTTTTTGTAGAATCTAAATTTCGCCAAGAATTAATAGTCCCATCTTTATTTACTTGAATTGATGGAATATTTGTGATGTTTTCAAAAATCTTTGTTTCTAAATTAACACTTGCATCTAAATCGGTATTCGTTGCTAATTCTTTAATTGCAGAAGCTAAAATTTCCATTTTAGCACGTTCTTCTTGCTTAAATTTTTGAAAGAAAATATACGTGTTCCAAAGAATTAAAGAAACAATAACAAATAAGACAAATATGACTATTCGTTTGGTTAGCACAGTATTTTTAAAAAAGCTCATCTATTACAAATATAATCTATATTATAACATAACCCATTTTATAAAATGATAGTATATTTACAGTATTAAAAAAGATAAAAATGATTTCTATAGATCCAAAAGAAATAGCAACAGGTAAATTACACGGATATTTATTAGGTGCAATTGCACCAAGACCCATTGCCTTTGCAAGTACAATTGATGCAGATGGAAATCCGAATTTATCGCCGTTTAGTTTTTTTAATGTGTTTAGTGCAAATCCGCCAATTTTAATTTTTTCTCCAGCTCGTAGAGTCCGAGGGAATACGACAAAGCATACTTTAGAGAATGCGATGGAAACAAAAGAAGTTGTTATAAATGTAGTAAATTATGATATTGTTCAACAAATGTCATTGAGTAGTACAGAATATGCAAAAGGCGTAAACGAATTTGAAAAAGCAGGTTTTACGATGTTAAAATCGGATGTTGTAAAGCCATTTCGAGTTGCAGAATCTCCAGTGCAGTTTGAATGTAAAATAAATGAAATTATCCATTTAGGAAAAGAAGGTGGCGCTGGAAATTTAATTATTTGCGAAGTGGTAAAATTACATATTGATGAAGCTATTTTGGATGAAAACGGAGCCATTGATCAACATAAAATTGATTTGGTTGCAAGAGCTGGCGGAAGTTATTATTCGAGAGCCAAAGAAGGTTTTTTCGAAATTCCAAAACCAATTTCTACGTTGGGAATTGGAGTAGATGCAATTCCGATAGAAATTAGAGAAAGTACCATTTTAACAGGAAATAATTTTGGTGTTTTAGGAAACGTAGAACAAATGCCAACTCAAGAAAATGTTGATAACTTTGCAAAAGTCAATCCACAATTTATTGGGTTAGAAACCACAAAAAAACATACATTTGCCAAAGCCTTTTTAGAAAAAAACGATGTAGAAAGTGCATGGAAAGTACTTTTAATAAAATAAAATAAGACATGGAAGTAATTGGAAAAATCAAATTAATTAACGAAGAACAAACTTTTGGAACTAGCGGATTTAGAAAACGCGAACTAGTTGTAACAACAGATGAGCAATATCCACAGATGATAATGATTGAGTTTGTACAAGATAAATGTGATTTATTAAACAGCTATAAAGTTGGACAAGATGTAAAAGTTTCTATCAACTTACGTGGTAGAGAATGGATCAATCCAGAAGGAGTTGCAAAATATTTTAACGCGATACAAGGTTGGAGAATCGAGGCAATGCAAGCTGCAGCGCCACAAGATTTACCTCCAGTAGATCAATTTCAACCAGCTGATAATACAACTTCTGCAGAGCCAGACGATTTACCTTTTTAGGAAAACCATTACAATTTTTAAAAGCAACCAAATTTGGTTGCTTTTTTATTTTTAATACTTTTGAAAAATGATTTGGCTTACAGATAAAATTGAATTTCCAAAACCCGAAACTGCTTCTGAAGAAGGTGTAATTGCTTTGGGTGGAGATTTGTCTGAAGAACGATTGGTATTAGCGTACAAAAACGGAATTTTCCCTTGGTATTCTGATGACGACCCAATTGTTTGGTATTGTCCGCCAAAAAGAATGGTCTTATATCCAGGGGAATTAAAAATTTCTAAATCGATGCAAAAAATCATCAAAAAAGGAAATTTTACAATTACAGAAAATACTGCTTTTAACGAAGTCATTTTCAATTGCAAACACATTCTTAGAAACGATGATTTTGGAACTTGGATTACTGATGAAATGGAACAAGCCTACATCAATCTACATAAAAAAGGAATCGCAAAATCGGTAGAAGTTTGGTTTTACGATACTGCTGCAAAAAAACAAGTTTTGGTTGGAGGTTTATACGGAATTGATTTAGAAAATGGAGTTTTTTGTGGAGAAAGCATGTTTAGTTTGGTAAGCAATGCATCAAAATTAGCGTTTATACATTTAGTCCAATCTTTCGACTCCGCTCAAGACAAGCATAATTACAAATTGATAGATTGCCAAGTGTATAATGATCATTTGGCAAGTTTAGGCGCTGTAGAAATTTCTAGGAAAGCCTTTTTAAAACAGCTTTAAATTTTAATTCTTTAGCGGCAACTTTTCAGCAGGTCTAAATTCTGTAATTCCTTTTTCTTTCATTGTTTTCTCTATTTCTTTAATGGTTGTTGGCACAAAAGCACTCATGTTTTCTACGCCAGTTGCAGTTACCAAAGCAACATCTTCAATTCTAACATACAAGCGTTCTTCTGGAATCCAAATCATAGGATCAATTGTAAAAACCATTCCTTCTTTTAAAAGTTTTCCACGAACGCGCCCAACATCATGAACCCCCATTCCTACTGGATGTTGAAAATGCCCTCTAAATTTGACACCCTTTTGCACTGCTTTTAAATGATTCGGATTTGCAAAGGTTTTTCCCTTTAAATACTCTTTCATATCTGCTGCTGCATTGTCTAAAACTTCGTTAGAAGTTACGCCAGGTTTTATGTATTTAAATAAAGCATCTTTATATGCAATGATGTATTCGTATAAAGCAGTTTGTGCTTTGTCAAATTTTCCGTTTACAGGCCAAATTCTAGTAACATCACTTGTATAATATTTATAATCTGGAGCGTAATCCATCAACACCAAATCACCATTTTTTAACACATCCGTTTTATGAAAATAATGCCCCATAAAAGCATTTGTTCCTCCACCAATAATTGCTGGATATGCATCTCCTTGTGCATCGTGTTGATAAAAAATATATTTTGCTGCCGCTGCTAATTGATATTCATACACTCCAGCTTTGGTAGATTTCATCGCTTCTATAATTGCCAAACCTGCAATTTGTGTAGCTTTTCTAATAATTTCAATTTCTTTTTTGCTTTTTATCAAGCGCATGTCATCTAAAGTTGGTGATAAATCTTTGATTACAAACTGAGGAAAACGTTCGTTTAATAATTTTTTAAAATGCGATTCTCTTGAAGCTTGTCCGTCCCAAGGATCTGAAGCTGCTCTTGCATGCCCGTGAACCAATTCGTCTCTACTGTCTGTTCCTGTTTCTGCAGGACTTAATGGTGTGTATAAAATGGAAACTCCATCTTTTATCAACCCGGATCCAGCTAAATCAGACGATAAAAACTCAATCGCTTTTACTTGATTTACTCCTGTTAGTTTGATGATTATTTCTGTATCTTCTGCGGATAATATTTTTCCTTGACTGCGTTCTCTTCCAATATCTCTGTGAGGTAAATACAACGTTGTGGTTTTTCTTTTTCCACTGAATAATACATACGCATGACCAGTTTCAATTCCTGTTAAATAATAAAAAGTATTTGTTTGTCTAAGCGCTTCAAACCCATCTACACTTCTTGCTCCTTGAATTAAAGCAATTCCGTTTGTACCAATTGCGTCAAATATTTTAGCTCTTCTTTCGTTAAAATCTTGAATAGAAAAATCTGTTTGATAATAGTGTCTTTCTTGGGCTTGAATACTTATTAGTGTTAAGAAAGAAAATAAAAAAAATGCTTTAAAGAAGTAGTTCGTTTTCATACTTATTAAATTAGGTTAGCGTTTTTATGCTGTTACATAATAAGAAGCAATTTAAGATATTTTTAATATTTATTTCTCTTTTTATTTTTTTGAGCTGATTTTATTAGTTTTCCAAGGTTTTTATCTTTCTTTTTCTTGTCTTGTGTCGTGGATTCGAAGAATTGTTTTTCGCGTTCCATTTTTAAATAGTTGTCATAACTATCTTTATCAATTTTACTATTTTCAATGGCGTCTAAAATCGCACAACCATTCTCGTGAACATGGGAGCAATCAGAAAAACGACATTCATCAGACACTGCAAGGATACTTTCAAAAGTTAATTCTAACCCGCTAGAATTTTCAGTAATTCCAATTTCTCGCATTCCGGGATTGTCAATAATAATTCCACCGCTTTCTAAAACGATTAGTTCTCTGTGTGTTGTAACATGTTTTCCTCTATCAACACTTTCGCTAATTGCGCCAGTTTTCATCAGTCCCTCTCCAGAAATACTATTTAGTAATGTTGATTTACCTACGCCAGATGAACCCAATAAACAATACGTTTTTCCTTTTTCTATTTTTGATTTTAGTACCTCTATTCCAATATTGGTTTCGTTGCTAATCGGAATAATTTCTGTGTTTTGTATTCGGTTAGAAACCTCTTTTAAGATGGATTCTAATTCAGTTTCAGAAATCAAATCAATCTTCGTTAAAATAATAATTGGAGCAACATTAGAAGCGTTACAAATGGTTAAGTAACGTTCTAATCTGTTGATATTAAAATCTCTGTTTACCGCTTGTACAATAAAGCCAACATCAATATTTGTTGCGATTAGTTGTTTCTGGCCATGTCTGCCAACAGCTTGTCTTTCTACTTTAGAGTTTCTTTTAAAAACATGATGAATTAATGCTTTGTTGGTGTCGTATTCAGATATTGCAACCCAATCGCCAACAGCAGGAAAATCACTTCGATCTTGAGAATTAAAACGCAAATTACCTATCAACTCGGCTTCGAAAGCTCCAGTTTCATTTTTCACAACATAACGTTCTTTATGTTCTGTGATTACCCGAGCAACCTTAAAATTTGACAAGTCATTTTTAATTCGATAATTTTCTAATTCGGTTGTGTATCCTAAATTTTCTAACGTCATTTTCGCATTCTTAAAACATTCTGATTGGTTTCTTTCATCACATATTCTTTAATGACTTTAAAACCGTGTTTTTCGTAAAAAGGTTTTCCGATTTTGTTTTCTTCAAAAACTTCTACTTCTAAGGTGTCATGGAATTGATTCATGTGATTTACAAGTGCAGTTCCAATTCCTTTTGATTGTTGATTTGGATCAACAAATAAACCGCCAATTTCGTTATTCAACATCGCAATAAAACCAAGAATGTTTCCAGATTCTTCATAAACCCACGTATTAGAATTTGGTAAATACATTTCTTTCATAGCTTTTTTTACCATTTGATGAAACTCATCACTTAAAAAAGGATGCGCTATTAAAGCTGCGTTTTCCCAAATCTCTAATAACCTTGGAATTTCAGTTTCGTTATATTTTCTAATCATTTTTTAAATTTAAATCGAGCTAAGTTATCATATTCAATAGTATGAAACAAAAGATATAGAAAGAATTGTATCTTTGAATATTTAAAAGGAAAACTACAATTCATGGGAATAAAAACCACACAAAAGCAAGTTGACGATTGGATTAAAAACCACGGAGTTCGTTATTTTAACGAGTTAACAAACATGGCGCAATTGACAGAAGAAGTTGGAGAAGTAGCAAGAATTATTGCGAGACGTTATGGTGAGCAAAGCGAAAAAGAATCGGATAAATCAAAAGATTTAGGAGAAGAATTGGCAGATGTTTTGTTTGTGACTTTGTGTTTGGCAAATCAAACCGGAGTAGACTTACAAGCAGCTTTTGATAAAAAACTAGCGGTTAAAACAACACGAGATCACGATAGACATCACAATAATAAAAAACTACAATAATGACCATATTAGAAAAACTAAAATCTCCAGGGTTCTGGATAAATTTTTTAAAAATTGCGCTTCCGTTTTTGCTATTTGTAACACTCATTTCGTTATTTATGACGAGTTGGAGAGCTATTTTTGCTGGCGATTTTGCAGAAGTAAATGAAGTGAATTTTACTGAAGGGAAATGGCAACGCTTTTGGGGCTTTAAAATTGGAATTAGCTTTTTGTATGCGTTGTATATGACAATTAGAAAAACAAAATAAATCATAAAAAAAAAGAGGCTTTTTTAAAGCCTCTTTTTTGTTTTAAAATGTCTCATCGAGCGGACATTGAAATTATTTTTATTTATCTAATTGAATTAAATCTATTTGATTGTCTTTTACCTTTTGGTTGAGCTGTTTTACATCGTTGTTAAATAATACATATAATTTTGACAATTCCTTATCAATATCTCTAACAATCTCATTTTTAAAAGCAATAGCTGGGTCGGTTGGTTTATATGTGCCCATTCTTGTTAGCGAATTTAAATGGGCTAACTTATTGTTCAATCTGATTGGGAAATTCAACGGATCTTGTCCGCTTTTACTTTTTGTTTGATACAAAGTAGTCTCAATTTTTGTGATTTTTTTAGCCAACTCGTCAGCAAAAGACAACAATTCTTTATTTTTTTGCTTGTCTTTAATAGCGCTTTTTAATGTTTTAATTTGCGCTTTTACTTTTCCAACGTTAATCAGTGCTTTATGTATTTCTGATATTTTTTTATTGATGTCATTGATAAAATCGAATTGCAATTTCATGTCTGCTAAAGAATTTTCAGAAACAGGATTTTTTAAAATGGTAAATGGTTTTTCGATAATAGATTTATTTACAGATAAACTAACGGTATAGTTTCCAGGCAATGCCATTGGTCCGTTTAAAGAAGCCCACCACAAAATCATTCCTTTCACTTTCGTCGCATCAGGATACATCATATTCCAATAAAACACATTGCTTCCTTTTTTAACAGCTAATTTTTTTTCGTTTTCTTTTGTATTTGGATGATTGCTAAATTTTTGAATTACTTTTTTAGAAGCATCATAAAAGGATACTGAAACAGTGTCTTTTTTAGTAAACTCGTTTACATTAAAATATACCGCAACCCCACCAGGATGATTGATTCCTTGTGTTTTAGAAGTTTTACCATTTCCTCCACTTAGTTGATAACTGGCTTTTGGAGTAAACAACGTAACCTTTTCTTTATTTGTGTTGGTTGTAAGTTGATGGATTGGCGTTAAATCATCAATAATCCAAAAAGCTCTCCCTTGTGTAGCCGCAATTAAATTATCGTCTTTAATAGCCAAATCTGTAATAGGAACAATCGGCAAATTCAATTGAAATTTCTCCCAATTCTTTCCATCATCAAATGAAATATACATTCCTCTTTCTGTACCTGCATACAATAGCCCTTTGCGTTTTGGGTCAGCTCTTAATGTCCTTGTAAAGTCTTCGTCTCCAATTCCGTTAACCAATAATTTCCATGATTTTCCGTAGTTTTCTGTTTTGTAGATATATGGTTTGTAGTCTCCAGACTTGTATTTTGTTCCTACAATATAAACGCTCCCTTTTTCAAACGGATTTATCTCGATTGAATTAATCATCATCCATTCGGGCATTTTTTTAGGAGTCACATTTTTCCAGCTTTTTCCGCCATCTCTAGTTACGTGAACTAATCCATCATCTGAACCTGTCCAAATAAGATTTTTTTCTGATGGAGATTCTGCAATAGCAAAAATAGTTCCGTAATATTCTACACCTGTATTGTCTTTGGTGATTGGTCCGCCTGAAGGACCTAATGTTTTAGGGTCATTTCTCGTTAAATCTGGACTGATTAATTCCCAAGATTGACCTTCATTATAGGTTACATGTAAATGATTTGAAGCAGCGTATAATTTGTTCTTTTGATTTGGAGAAAATAGAATTGGAAAATTCCATTGAAAGCGATATTTAAAATCTTCAGCTCCGTGTCCCATTGGATCATCTGGCCAAACATTAATTGCTCTAGCTTCACCCGTTTTATGATTTTTTCGTGTTAAAAAACCACTATAACTTCCACCATACACAATATCGTTATTATTTGGGTCTATAGCAATATGTGCGCTTTCTCCACCAGCTGTAGATTCCCAATCTCTATCGGTAATAAACCGTCCTCCAGTTCTATGAGAAATACGTACCGTAGAGTTGTCTTGTTGTGCTCCATAAATCCGATAGGGAAAATGATTATCGGTTACAACTCTGTAAAATTGCGCTGTAGGTTGATTGTTCATTGTAGACCAGTTGATGCCTGCATCAAAAGAAATTTGTGCGCCACCATCATCGCCAATAATCATTCGTTGATTGTCTTCTGGAGCAATCCATAAATCGTGATGATCTCCATGTGGAGCATTAAATGTTTTGTATGTTTTACCGCCATCTGTAGATTTATGATAGTTTACGTTTAAAATATAAATGATATTTTCGTCTTTTGTATCAGCATAAATACGTGTATAATACCAAGCTCTTTGTCTTAGTTTTCGTTCGCTATTAATTAGTTTCCAAGTTTTTCCGGCATCTTCAGATTTATAAACTCCACCATCTTTATTTTCTACTAATAACCAAACAAAATCAGAATTTACTGGAGAAACAGCAACACCGCTAATTCCCCAAATCCCTTTTGGCAATCCTTTGTTTTCAGAAATATTGTTCCAGGTTTCTCCACCATCTGTACTTTTCCATAAAGCAGAACCATCTCCACCACTAGATAAACTGTATGGTGTTCTTCTAATATTCCAGGTTGTTGCGTATAAAATACGAGCATTGTTTGGATCGATGATTAAATCAACTACACCAGCATCTTTGTTTGCAAATAACACTTTTCTCCATGTTTCTCCACCATTCATAGATTTATAGACACCCCGTTCTTCAGAAGATTTGTATAGATCTCCCATGACACCTGCATAGACAATATCTGAGTTTTTAGGATGAATTCGAATTCTTGGAATATGTCTAGAGTTTGGCAACCCCATGTGTTTCCATGTTTTTCCTGCATCAACAGTTTTCCAAATTCCGTCTCCTGAAGAAACATTTCCTCTTACGGTAACTTCACCAGTACCAATATAAATGACATTGTTATCCCAGTCGCTAACCGCAACAGATCCAACTGATCCGCCAAAAAAACCATCAGAAATATTAGCCCAAGAATTCCCTGCATCCGTAGTTTTCCAGACTCCACCACCGGTAGAACCCATATAAAATAAATTTGATTTTCCAGAAACGCCAGTAACAGCAGCACTTCTTCCACCTCTAAATGGGCCAATATTTCGCCATTTTATTGCACTATAATTTTCCTCAGAAAATTTGGTGGTATTCTTTTGTGCATTAACTTTGTGGCTAGTAGCAATTAGAAGTATCGCCACAGATAAAATTAAGTTTTTCATAAATGTTAGTTTGGTTATTGTTTCTAAAATTACAAATTTTTAATGAATAGAACTTTGATTTTTCATCTATTAACAAATAAAACAAAACTAAACGCAGAAATTGCTATTTCTGGTTCTAAAAGTGAATCAAACAGATTGTTAATTTTACAACAGCTAATTGATGGTTTAGAAATAGAAAATGTATCAGATTCTGATGATTCTAAATATTTAGAAAAAGCATTAAATTCTTCGGATGAAACCATTGATATTGGTCATGCCGGAACAGCAATGCGCTTTTTAACCTCTTATTTTTCGATCAAAGAAGGAAGAGAAGTTGTATTAACGGGCTCTAAAAGAATGCAAAACAGACCTATTGAAATTTTGGTAAACGCATTACAGGATTTGGGTGCAAATATTTCTTATGAAAGTAAAATTGGCTATCCACCAATTCGCATAAAAGGAACGAAGCTGGTTAAAGATAAAGTTCAAATTAACGGAGATGTAAGTAGTCAATATATTTCTTCATTAATGCTGATTGCTGCTAGTTTACCAAAAGGTTTAGAAATTGAATTGTTAGGTAAAATTACTTCGGTTCCGTATATAAATATGACGTTGAGTTTATTGCAAGAACTTGGAATTGAAGCCCGTTTTATAGAAAATAAAATCACTGTAAAACCTTTTCATTCATCAATAACAAAAAGGATAATCGTAGAATCTGATTGGAGTTCGGCTTCGTATTTCTACAGCCTTATTGCTCTGAGTGCTGTTGGTTCAGAAATCACATTATCATCTTACAAAGAAAATAGTTTACAGGGCGATTCTTGTTTGGCAGAAATCTATCAACATTTCGGTGTTTCAACTACTTTTAAAGAAGATTCAATTGTATTAACTAAAAAGAAAACTCATGTTTCAAAAGGCATAATTCAAAACTTGAGTAACGCGCCAGACATTGCGCAAACTATTGCTGTTACTTGTTTTGGATTGGGAATTTCTTGTGAGTTAACGGGTTTGCACACGTTAAAAATCAAAGAAACTGATAGATTGGTTGCTTTAGAAAATGAATTGACAAAATTAGGTGCAATAATCTCTGTGACAAATGATAGTTTAACGTTAAAAGAATCTACAAAAATCAACCCAAATATTGCCATAGAAACCTATAAAGATCACAGAATGGCAATGGCTTTTGCTCCTTTAGCAATCAAAGTTCCAATAACAATTTTAGACGCCAGTGTGGTCACAAAATCGTATCGAAATTTTTGGAAAGATCTGCAACAAATTGGTTTTCAAATAGACCCAAATTAAATTAAACCGCAAAACACTTGACAACGCCTATTTCGATGTCGTATATTTGCCAGCATTCTTAGAAAAATAACTACATGAAATTATCGCATTTTAATATTGATTTGCCAGATGAATTATTGGCAAA